>VGRW01000042.1 GCA_016875225.1 Deltaproteobacteria bacterium | reverse complement strand
CGAAGCGGAGATGACGGAGGCGGTTCTCACCACGAGCGAGCCCGTGCGCCGGATCGGCGCTCGGCAGATCGTCGCGGGCGCGGCGGTGCTCGCTCTGGCTGGCGTGGTCGCGTACTGGTTCGTCGCGATCCGCGGTTACGAGACGACCGACGACGCGTTCGTCGAGGGGCACATGGTCTTCCTGTCCCCGCGCGTCTCGGGCCAGATCGCCGAGGTTTTCGTCGACGAGAACACGCGGGTGCGCGAAGGCCAGGTGCTCGTGCGGCTCGACCCCTCCGACTACGATGCCCGCGTCGCACATGCCCGCGCCGACGTGGACGCGGCGAGAAACCGGATGTCGCAGTCGAGCGCGGCGGCCGACGCGGCGGCCGCGCAGGTTCGCGCGGCGCAGGTCCGGCTTCTGCACGCGGAGCAGGAGCTGGTGCGGATGCGGGGGCTCTTCGCGCAGCGCGTGGCCAGCACCGCGCAGCTCGAGACCCTGGTCGCCTCCCGAGACGCGGCGATCGCGGACGTCCACGCGGCCGAGCAGCGCGAGATCGCCGAGCGGGCCGCGCTCGGCGGCGACGCGCCCCTGCGCCAGGCCGAGGCTGCGCTGCGCGAGGCGGAGCTCGCGCTCGCGCACACGGAGATCAAGGCGCCGTTCGACGGCGTGATCGGCCGGAAGTCGGCCGAGCGCGGCGCGAACGTCGCGCCCGGCCAGCCGCTGCTCGCGCTCGCGGCGCAGTCGGGAAACTGGATCACCGCGAACTTCAAGGAGACGCAGGTCGGCCTGATGCGCCTGGGCGATCCGGTGCAGATCCGCGTGGACGCGTTTCCCGATCGCACCTGGCGCGGTCGGGTCGAATCGATCTCGCCCGCGACCGGCGCGAAATACGCCCTGCTCCCGCCCGACAACGCGACCGGCAACTTCACCAAGGTGGTGCAGCGCGTGCCGGTGCGGATCGCGCTCGATCCGCAGCCCGCGCGCGATGCCCCCGACGTTGCGGCCGCGCCCGACTCACCATGGCCGGGTGACTCCCTGGCCGTCGGCCTCTCGGTTCACGTGAGTGTCCGCGTCCGATAGCGCCGCCTCCGCGCCCGCAGCGGAGTTCAAGATGGGCCTTCGGACCTGGCTGATGCTCTTCGGCGTCATGCTGGCGCTGATCCTCGAGATCCTCGACTCGTCGATCGTGAACGTCGCCCTGCCCTCGATGATGGGGAACCTGGGCGCGACGGTGGACGAGATCTCCTGGGTCGTGACGAGCTACATCATCGCCAACGTCATCATCATCCCGATGACGAGCTGGCTCGCCGGGCGCTTCGGACGGCGCCGCTACTTCGTGGGCTCGATCCTGATCTTCACCGCCGCGTCGTTCCTGTGCGGGCTCGCGACCACACTGCCGCAGCTGGTGATCTTCCGCGTGATCCAGGGCCTGGGCGGCGGCGCGCTGATGTCGATGTCGCAGTCGATCATGATGGAGACGTTCCCGCCGCGACAGCAGGGGATGGGTCAGGCGGTCTTCGGCATGGGCGTGACGCTGGGGCCGAGCCTGGGCCCGACGCTCGGCGGCTGGATCACGAACGCCTGGTCGTGGCCGTGGATCTTCTACGTCAACATTCCGCTGGGCCTGCTCGCCGCATATCTGTGTTGGAGCCATCTGCCCGAGCCGCGCTGGGTGCGCCGCGCCGAGACCACCGACTGGCTCGGCATCGTCCTGCTCGTGGTCGGGATCGGCGCGATGCAGACCTTCCTCGAGCGCGGCAACCGCCTCGACTGGTTCGAGAGCGAGCTGATCGTCGCCCTCGCGCTCACCGCCGCGTTCTGCGTGGCTCTGTTCGTCTGGCACGAGCTTCGCGTCGAGCATCCGATCGTGGAGCTGCGCGTGCTGCGCCACCGCGCGCTCGTCGTCGCCTGCGTCTGCGGCGCCGTGCTCGGCGTCGGGCTCTACGGCAGCGTCTTCCTGTTCCCGCTCTACACGCAGCAGGTCCTGGGCTGGACCTCGTGGCAGTCGGGGCTGGCGATCGCGCCGTCGTCGCTGGCGACCGCGTTCATGATGCCGGTCGCCGGACGCCTGCTCTGGCGCACGGGACCGGGGCCGCTCTTCGGCCTGGGCATCGCGCTGTTCATCCCGACGCTCTGGGCCATGAGCCACTGGACGCTGCAGTCCGGAACGATGGATCTGTTCTGGCCGCAGATCGGCCGCGGCGTGGCGCTCGGCCTGATGTTCGTGCCGCTCTCGACCTCGGCGCTGCGCAGCCTGCCGCCGCAGGAGATGCTGCAGGGGGCGGGGCTCTACAACCTGTTCCGGCAGACCGGCGGAAGCATGGGGATCGCGATCCTCGCCACGCTGGTCGACCACCGCGCGGTTCTGCACCACGCCTACCTGGCGGAGGCCGTGACTCCGTTCAGTGTCGTCGCGCAGCAGCGGATGCAGTCGCTGGTCGGCGGGCTCGCCTCGCGCGGGCTGGACCCGAGCAGTGCGCTCGGCGCGGCGCGAGAGCTGATCGACGGGACGATCACGGCGCAATCCGCGGTGCTCGCCTTCCGCGACTGCTACCTCGTGATTCTGGTCCTGTTCCTGCTCATGATCCCGCTGGTTCCGCTTCTGCGCCGCCCGCCCGACGTCGTGAAGTCCTGAAGAAGGAGATCGAGACATGACCGAGCCGCAGTTCCGCTCCGCGACCGAGCTGGCCGCCATGATCCGACGCCGCGAGCTCTCGAGCCGGGAGCTGCTCGAGCTCTTTCTCGCGCGGATCGAGCAGCAGAATCCGCGCCTGAACGCGGTGGTGACGCTCGACGCTGCGGGAGCGCGCGACGCCGCGAAGCGGGCCGATGCGGCTCTCGACCGCGGCGAGTCCTTCGGGCCGCTGCACGGGCTGCCGATCACGATCAAGGACAGCTTCGAGACCGCGGGCGTGCGCACGACCGCAGGCTCGCCGGGGCTTTCGAATCACGTCCCCACGACCGACGCGGACGCCGTGAAGCGCCTGCGCGGCGCCGGCGCGGTGATCCTCGGCAAGACGAATCTCCCCGTCTTCGCCGGGGACGTGCAGAGCTACAACCCGGTCTTCGGCACCACGAACAATCCCTGGGATGCGACGCGCACGCCGGGAGGCTCTTCCGGCGGCGCGGCGGCCGCGCTCGCCGCGGGGCTCAGCGCGCTCGAGCTCGGCAGCGACATCGGCGGCTCGATCCGCACGCCGTGTCACTGGACCGGCCTCTTCGGCCACAAGCCGACGCACGGCATCGTGCCGATGCGCGGGCACATCCCCGGACCGCCGGGGTCGCTCGCCGAGATGGATCTAGCCGTCGCAGGCCCGATGGCGCGCTCGGCCGAGGACCTCGACCTTGCGCTCGGAGTGCTCGCGGGCCCGAGCGAGGATCGTGCCCGGGCCTGGCAGCTCGCGCTGCCGGCTCCGCGCCACTCCGAGCTTCGCTCCTACCGCGTGGCTGCGTGGCTCGACGACCCGGACTTCCCCGTGTCTACACCGGTCGGTGACCGGCTTCGCGAAACGGTCGGGGCGCTGCGCGCGGCGGGCGTCGAGGTGAACGAGAAGGCCCGGCCGTTCGAACGCCTCGGCGAGGTCGTCCCCGTCTACCAGGATCTGCTCTGGGGCGCGATGATGGCCGCCTACCCGGACGCGGTCTTCGAGGCATTCGTCCGCCATGTCGAAGCGAACCCGAACGACCCGAGCGCGTTCGGCCGCATGGCGCGCGGCGGGGCGCAGCGCCATCGCGACTGGTCGCGCGCGGACGAGGCGCGCGCCCGGCTGCGCGCGCGCTTCGCGGCGTTCTTCCGCGAGTTCGACGTGCTTCTCATGCCGGTGAATCCGGTGCCGGCCATCCCGCACGACCACAGCGAGCCGATGTTCGCGCGCTCGATCGCCGTGGATTCCGCCGCGCGCAGCTACATGGAGCTTCTGGCGTGGATCTCGCCGGCGACGCTCTGCGCGAACCCCGCCAGCGTCGCGCCGATCGGCCGCACGCGGGACGGGCTTCCCGTCGGCCTGCAGATCGTCGGCCCGTACCTGGAAGACCGCACGACGATCGACTTCGCGCGTCGGATCGGCGAGCTGCTGGGTGGATTCACGGCGCCGCCCGGCCACTGAGTCGCGCGCAAGCGATGCGCAGCCGATCGGCAGGATCGTCTGCCGGTTTTCCGCGACTCCCACGGACTTCCACTCACTCGGGCGCGGGACGCACGCGGCGCGCGCCGCGCGGCGGCACACGTGTTGCGCCGGTCTCGCCCACCTGAAACGGGAGCTGGACATGCGGATGGTCACGTGGGTGCGGAATCTCGGCCTTTGCAGCGCAGTCGTGGTGCTGGCCGGCTTCGCCGCCGGCGATGCGAACGCGGCGTCGATGACCGTGCACGGCTGGACGCTCGGCGAGCGCGTCAACGTGCGAAGCGCCGGGCGAACCGGCTGGGTGAACACCGCCGAGCTCGACGTCACCTACGACGGGCGCGACGGGTTCTCCTACTGCGTCGACCTGGCGCAGAACATCGGCGCGGGAACCTCGACCGGCTGGGACACGCTCCAGGCCGACCTGAGCCAGAGCGTGCTCCGCGCGCCTGGCTGGTCGAGTTCGCGCGGCCGCAGTTCGATGCGCTCCTGGCGCCCGGTGCCGAGGCATCGGCCCAGGGCGTGAGCCGATCCACCGCGATCGCCGGCCTGCAGGTCGCGATCTGGGAAGTGATGGGCGACGCGCCGGGTCACTACGATCTGTTCAGCGGCGGGTTCTCGCTCGCGAGGGGCGGCGCGAGCGCTGGCGTGATGAACTTCGCGCGCGACTTCCTCGGCGAGCTCGAGTCGCGCGGCCTCGACGAATTCGAGACCCGCGCCACTTGGGCCCGCCACGCGAACCGCCAGGATCAGATCGTGATCAATCCGATCCCCGAGCCGAGCTCGCTGATCCTGTTCCTCGCGGGCTCGAGCCTGGTGGGCTTCGCCGTCGCGCGCAAGCGCGCGTAGCCGCGGCCCGGTCAGGGACGCTCGGCCTCGCGCCCGCGAACGACGCGCTGGCCCGCGCGCGGACCGCTGCGCTCGGTCACGACCGTGCACTGCCCCTCGCGTCCATCGCGCTCGAAGTAGATCACGACCCAGTCGCCCGTCGTGCCGAGCTCGTGTGCGCGCGCGGTGTTCGAGTAGAGCGCCGTGAAGGCCCAGGGCGCGCGCTCCGTGTGAAGCACGGGCAGCCAGGCCTTCTTCCCGGGGTTGAAGCGACGCGGCGTGATCGTGCGCAGCGCGTGCGAAGCGGCCTTGCGCCGGTACTCGCGGTCGACATCGAGAAGTGTCGCGACGTCGGGCCGCGATTCCGGCCGCGTCTCGCGCTCCGCGACGCGCTTGCCTCGCCGCGAAGCCTCGCGCCCGAGGATCCCCGCCAGCGCCTGCTGCACCGCGCGCACCCGCCGCGCCCCGAAGCCGGGAACCCGCGCGAGCCGGCCGTCGTGCGCCGCGAGCTCGAGCTCCTCGAGCGACTCGATCCCGAGCTCCGCGTGCACTCGCCTGGCCAGTTCCTCGCCGATCCCCGCCAGGGTCGTGTAGCGGTCCTCGGGCGAGACCTGCCCGGCCAACCGCTCGAGCAGCGACGAGCGGCCGGTGCGAACGAGCTCCGCGATCACGCTCGCCAGGCTCCTGCCGATCTCGGGCAGCGCGTCGAGCGCCGCGACGCCGCCGCGCTCGTACAGCGCAGCCATCGGCTCTGGTGTCGCGCGCACGCGCTCCGCACCGCGCCGGTACGCGCGCACGCGGAAGCCGTCCGCGTCCTGTGTCTCGAGCAGATCCGCGATCCGCGACAGCGCGTCCGCGATCTCGACGTTCGAGATCATCCCGGGTGCTGCGACCGGGACCGCGCGTTCAGCGTGAATCCGGCGCGGTCCGCGAACACGGCTTCGACCTCGAATCCCTTCCGCTCGACCAGCGCCCTCGCCTGATCCTGCGTGAGCGCGTCGGGGTCGCCGATCGTCTCCGTCAGCGAGAGCAGACCTCCGGGCCGCAGCACGCGGCGCATTGACTCGATGCAGCCTTCCGGGTCGGGGACTTCGCCGAGCACGGCGACGAGGAACGCGACGTCGAACGAGCCGGCGCGGAACGGGAGGCGCGCGCCGTCGCCCTGCACGAAGGCCGCATTCGCGGCGCGATGGCGGGCGAGCCGGCGCCGCGCCTTCGCGAGCATCTCGCGCTGCAGGTCGTAGAGCACGAGCCTCCCGGAAGGAACCGCCCGCGCGACCGCGACGCTGAAATAGCCCGGACCGGGGCCGATCTCGAGCACGTTCGACTCGCGCCGCAGGTCCAGTCGCCGCAGCAGAACGCCCGGCGGCTGGATCAGCCGGCGCAGCGGGATCGTGAGCAGGAACGCGAGCTCGTGCGGGTACGCGCCCCGCCCCGTGAAGCGCCGCCAGACGTCGCGCCAGCGTGAGAGCGCCATCGCGTCCACTCTAGCCGTGCGCGGCGGGTGTGGGTACACAGAAGCCGAGGGAGGCGAACCACGTGGACGAGGCCGTGCACCGCCGCTGGCACACGCTGCGCGCGGCGGAGGCGGTGGCCGCGCTCGAATCCGACGCAGAGGCCGGGCTGGCCACCCAGGAAGCGCGCCGCCGCCTGGATCGGTTCGGCGAGAACGCGCTGCCGGAACCCCAGCGCCGCTCGCTCCTCGCGGTCTTCCTGCGCCAGTTCAAGAGCCCGCTGATCTACCTTCTGCTCGCTGCGGCGGGGCTCGCGCTCGCCTTCGGGCACCGGAGCGACGCGGCGGTGATCGGCGTGGTCGTGCTCCTGAACGCCGCGGTCGGCGCGTTCCAGGAGGGCCGGGCCGAGCGCTCGCTCGCCGCGCTGCGGCGGGTCGCGACGCAGCGGGCGCGAGTGATCCGCGACGGCAGCGAGAAGCTGATCGAGGCGCGCGAGGTCGTACCGGGAGACATCCTCCTGCTCGAGGCGGGTGAGGCCGTCGCAGCGGACGCCCGACTGCTGCTGGGCGCCGCGCTCCAGATCGCGGAAGCCGCGCTCACCGGCGAATCCGCACCCGTGGAGAAGAGCCTGCTTCCGCTCGCGTGCGACACGCCGCTCGCGGACCGACGCAATCTCGTGTACGCGGGCACGCACGTCACCGCGGGCCGCGCGCGCGCGGTCGTGGTGGCCACCGGTCTGGCCAGCGAGGTCGGCCACATCGCGGCGCTCTCCGAATCCGCGCTGGAAGAGCCTACCCCGCTCGAGCGCCGCATCGCGCAGTTCGGAAACGCCATCATCGGCGCCGCGGCGATCGTCCTAGCGCTCGTGGTCGTGCTCGGACGGGTCCGCGGCGTCCCGATCGGCGAGATCGCGATGGTCGCGATCAGCCAGATCGTCGGGATGATCCCCGAGGGCCTGCCGGTCGCGATGACGATCGCTCTCGCGGTCGGGGTGCAGCGCATGGCGCGCCGCAGCGCGGTGGTGCGACGACTGTCGGCGGTCGAGACGCTCGGCTCCACCACCGTGATCTGCAGCGACAAGACCGGAACGCTGACGCGAAACGAGCTGACGGCGACCGCCGTGGCGCTCGCGGACGGGCGCGAGCTCTCGGTGACCGGCGCGGGATACCACCCCGAGGGGCGGATCCTCCACGGCGGGCGCGAGCTCGACTCCGCTCGCGATCCCGCGCTGCTCGCGCTGCTCGAAGCCGCCGTGCTCTGCAACGACGCGCAGCTCTCGCGGCCGGGCGGGCCCGCGCACGTCTGGCAGCCGATCGGCGATCCGACCGAGGTCGCGCTGCTCGGTCTCGCGATCAAGGGCGGCGTCGTTCCCGACCAGCTTCGCGCGCGCGCGAGGCGGCAGGCCGAGATCCCCTTCGACCCCGCCGCGAAGATGATGGCCACGCAGCACGGCGAGCCCGGCCGCGACTCGCGCGTGATCCTGAAGGGCGCTCCAGAGCTCGTGCTCGAGCTCTGCGGCGCCGCTCGCCGCGACGGTCGGGACGCCCCGCTCGACGACGCGACGCGGAGAGAGCTGCAGAGCGCAGCCGAGCGCATGGCGGAGCGAGCGCTTCGCGTACTCGCGCTGGCCGTGGTCGATCGCGCCCAGATCGACGGCCGCGCGGGGCTCGGCGCTTTTCGCGGCCGCGCCACGCTGCTCGGGCTCGTGGGTCAGATCGACCCGCCGCGCCCCGAGGCGCGCGAGGCGGTCGCGCGCTGTCGCGACGCCGGCATCCGGCCGGTGATGCTGACCGGCGACCACAAGGCGACCGGCGTCGCGATCGCGACGGAGCTCGGCATCGCGCGGCCCGGCGACGAGGCGCTCGACGGCGCGGAGCTCGAGCGGATGAGCGACGACGAGCTCTCCGCGCGCATCGAGCGCATCTCGGTCTTCGCGCGCGTCCACCCCGCGCAGAAGCTGCGCATCGTCGCCGCGTACCAGCAAAGGCGCGAGGTGGTCGCGATGACCGGCGACGGCGTGAACGACGCGCCGGCGCTGGTGAAGGCCGACGTCGGCGTGGCCATGGGCGTCTCGGGCACGGAGGTCGCCAAGGAGGCCGCGAAGATCGTCCTCGCCGACGACGATTTCACGACCATCGTCGCGGCCGTCGAAGAGGGCCGCGTCGTCTACCGCAACATCAAGAAGGTCGTGCTCCTGCTCTTCTCGTGCTCGGCCGCCGAGGTGGCGGTCCTGCTTCTCGCGCTGCTCTGCGGCTTCCCGCCGCCGTTCGCCGCGGTGCAGATCCTCTGGATCAACCTGGTCACCGAGGGCCTGATCACGGTGAACCTGATCATGGAGCCGGCGGAAGGCGACGAGATGCGCCGGCCCCCGATCTCGCCCGACGAGCCGCTGCTCTCGCGCTCGCTGCTGACACGGATGGGGTTCATCGTGCCAGCGATCGTGGTCTCGACGCTGGGCTGGTTCGTTGCGCGCACGGCCGCAGGGGTGCCTGTGGAGCTGGTCCGCACGGAGACCTTCACGCTTCTCGCCATCTGCGAGTGGTGGAACGTGCTGAACTGCCGCTCCGAGTCGAACTCGGCCTTCGCGCTCGGCCTGCTGCGGAACCCCTGGCTTCTCGCCGGACTTCTCGCCGGAAATCTGCTGCAGATCGGGGTCATCTTCTGGGCTCCGCTCGCCCGGGTCTTCCACACCGTCCCGATCGGCGCGGCCGAAGTCGTCGCGCTCGGTGTCGTCGGCAGCCTGGTACTCTGGGTCGAGGAGATCCGCAAGCTCTACGCGCGGCGGAACGCGCGACGAGTCCGGCTCGGGAGTCACGCATGACGTACCTGCTCGTCTTCCTCGCAAGCGGAGCGGCGATCATGCTCGCCGGAACCGCGCTGGCGAGGAGCGCGGACGAGATCGCCGAGGCGAGCGGGCTGGGCCGCGTCTGGATCGGGTCGGTGCTTCTCGCCGGGGCGACCTCGCTGCCGGAGCTCGCGACCGATGTCGCCGCAGTGCGGATGGGCGCGAGCGATCTCGCGATCGGCGACCTGTTCGGGTCGAGCCTGGCGAACATGCTGATCC
The DNA here is from genome assembly GCA_016875225.1 of Deltaproteobacteria bacterium. Classification (NCBI taxonomy): domain Bacteria; kingdom Pseudomonadati; phylum Myxococcota; class Myxococcia; species Deltaproteobacteria bacterium. The sequence continues at coordinate 20,155 of VGRW01000042.1, read as the reverse complement.
TGGCGCTGATCGACCTGCTCCCCCCGCGGCGCGGCGTCCTGCAGCGCGCAGCGCTCGACCACGCGCTCGCGGCGGCTCTGGCGATCGTGCTGAACGCGCTCGCGGCCGTGCTGGTCCTCACCCGGCCTGCGACGGCGATCCTCGGCGTGGCCCCGGGCTCGGTCATGATCTTTCTCGTCTACGTGGCGGGGGCGCGCGCCGTCTACCGCCAGAGCATGCGGGACGGAGCCGCGCCGGCTCCCGCCCGCCAGTCGTTTCAGCGGCCGCTGCGGAGATTCGCGCTGGCCGCGCTCGCCGTGCTGGCGGCGGCGCCGGCGTTCGCGTGGTCCGCGTGCGGAATCGCGGAGATCAGCGGGCTCGGAAACACGTTCGTGGGCACGGCGCTCGTGGGCCTCGCCACGTCCCTTCCCGAGGTCGTGACCTGCCTCGCCGCGGTCCGAATCGGATCGTTCGACCTCGCCGTGGGAAATCTCTTCGGGTCCAACGCGATCAACATGGCCATCCTGCTGCCGCTCGATCTCGCCCAGCCGGGCAGTCTCTTCGCCGCGCTCGACCCGGGTCACGCTCTCTCGGGTCTGTTCGCGGTGGTGCTGATGAGCCTTGGCCTCGCGGCGATCGCCTACCGGGCCAGGCGGCGCTTCACCATGCTCGAGCCCGACAGCGCGCTGATCGCCATCGCCTACTTCGCCGCGCTCTGGCTGCTCTACCGGCACTCCGTGCCGTAGCTCAGCTGCGCTCGCTCGGAGCCGCCCCGCTCCACAGGTAGGCGACCCAGTAAACGCCCGCGACGAGCAGAGTTCCGCCGACCACGTTCCCCACGCTCACGGCCGCTAGATTCCGACCGACACCGATCCACGACACGGACCCTTGGCCGTCGAGCGCGAGGGCGAAGGGCAGGAAGAACCAGTTGGCGATCGAGTGCTCGAATCCCATCGCGACGAAGGCGGTGATCGGGAAGAGGATCGCGAGGATCCGATCCGCGACGCTGCGCCCGCCCATCGCGAGCCACACCGCAAGACACACCAGCGCATTGCAGAGAATTCCGCGTGCGAAGGCGGCCCCGATCGAGAGACCCGCCTTGGCTCGAGCGATCTCGAGGGCGGTCTCCCCGACTGCGCCGCCGCCCAGGCTCGCGACGTCCGCCCAGAGCACGAGCAGGACCGTTCCGAGACAGCCGATCACGTTTCCCGCGTAGACGAGCAGCCAGCTGCGGACCAGCTCGCGCGCGCGGATCCGTCCGCTCGCCCAGGCCATCGCGAGGAGGTTGTTTCCCGTGAAGAGCTCGGCACCGGCCACCACCACCAGGATCAGCCCGAGGCTGAAGCTCGTGCCGCCGATCAGGCGGGTGATGCCGAAGCCCAGGCCGCTCCCGGTCACGACGACGGTGAAGAAGAGCGCGCCGAGCGAGACGAAGGCGCCGGCCAGGACGGCCAGCAGCAGCAGCGAGAGCGTGGGGCTCTGCGTCTTCGCGACCCCCAGGATCTCGACCTTCCGCGCGATCTCGCGCGGGGAATGGGCATCGGCCAAGCTTGTCTCCCGATCCGCCGCGGGCGCCGCTCAGATCTCTTTGCGGATCGTATCGGCGACCGCGAAGACGGGCTCGTACGACGTCACGTCCGCGACCGAGAGCCTCTTCTCGTCGGCTTCGGTCGCCAGCTCTCGGTCTTGGGCGCCCCTTCAGCGGCGCGTCGAACGAGATGAGCAAGGTTCACTCGGACCTCACTTCTTCTGGATCGACTTCAGGTACACGACGACCGCATCGATCCGGTCTCGGGTCCCCTGCTCCATCGGGCCGCCCGCGGACGCGGCGCTCATGCCGAACTCCTTGCCCCAGAGCGGCATGTTCAGCGGACCGTGCGCGCGCACGCGGCGCCGACCGTCGATGATCTCGCGGATCTCCGGGTCCGGGAACACGCCGTTGCGCCGCAGCGCGATCGTCGTCAGGTCCGCGGGCGCGACCTTCAGGTCCTCCGCGAGCACGCCGTCGCCGCGCGCCTTCAAGCCGTGGCAGTCCATGCAGAACTGCTCGTAGAGGTTCTGACCGCGCTGCGCGGTGGGTGACTCCTGCGCAAGTGCGCCCAGCGCCAGCCCGAGTACCGCTGCCCCGACGATCAAGCTCGCACCTGCTCTCACGATGTCACCCTCCGAGGTTGTAGAGTTCAGACGAATCGGACCGAGGTTACCTTGTATTCGGGACAGTGTGAAACCGGATCGTGCCACGGGCCGGTGACGCGGTTCGTGTGCGTCTCCGGGTAGTGGAACGAGAGGAAGAGCATGCCCGGACGAACCCGCGTCGAGACGCGCGCGCGCGCGCGAAGCCGGCCCCAGCGACTCTCGATCCCGACCGGATCGCCGTCAGCGATTTTTTCCCGCGCGGCGTCGTCGGGGTGGATCTCGAGCTCGTCCGCCGGCGCGAGCTCCGCGTTCGGCGTCCGCCGTGTCATCGTCCCGACGTTGTACTGCTGCAGGACGCGCCCGGTGTTCAGCAGATATGGAAAGCCTTCGACCCGGTCCTCGGGGCTGACCGCGTAGTCGACCGGGGTGAGCGAGGCGCGTCCGCGGGCGAAGCCGTCCACGTGCAGTCGCTTCGAGCCGGGATGGCCCGGCTCCGGACACGGCCACTGCAGCCCGTCCGGCTCGAGACGGGAATGGGACACGCCGCCCCAGAGGCGTGGCGCAGCGCGCGCGATCTCGTCCATGACATCGGCCGGTGTCGGGTACGACCAGCCGCAGCCGAGCGCGTTCGCCACATCGATGATGACGCGCCAGTCGGGCCGCGCCGAGCCTGGCGGAGATGCGACGGCGCGCACGAGCTGGATGCGCCGCTCGGCGTTGGTGAAGGTCCCGTCCTGCTCGAAGACGCCCGCGGCGGGGAGAACCAGGTGCGCGAACGCCTGCGTCTCCGACGGGAAGATCTCCTGGATCACGAGGAACTCGAGCCGCGAGAGCGCCGCCTCGACGTGGTGCTGGTTCGGATCGCTCTGCGCGATGTCCTCGCCCTGGATCCAGAGGCCGCGAAGCGCGCCTTCGTGCGCGGCCGCGAGCATCTCGGGCACCGTCTTTCCCGGCGTCGTCGGCGGAAGCGCGCCCCAGAGCCGTTGCAGGCGCGCGCGGACAGCCGGATCGTCCAGCGGCTGATAGCCTGTGAAGAGGTCGGGCATGCCGCCCATGTCGGCGTTGCCCTGCACGTTGTTCTGGCCGCGCAGTGGCAGCAGTCCCGCGCCCGGCCGGCCGACGCTGCCGGTCAGAAGCGCGAGGTTGGCGAGCGCGAGCACCGAGCCGGTTCCCTGCGTGAGCTCGGAGGTGCCCAGGCCCGAGACGAAGAGCGCGGTTCGCGCTTGCGCGATCTCGCGCGCCGCGGCGCGGATCACCGGCTCGGGAACCGCGCAGATCGTCGCAGCGTCGGCGACGTCGCCGCGCGAGACGTGCGCCGCGAGCTCCGCGAATCCCTCCGTGCGCGCGGCCAGGTAGCCGCGGTCGATCCGTCCGCTCTCGATCAGAAGCTTCGCGAGCGCGTTCAGCAGCGGCACGTTCGTGCCCGGACGAAGCTGCACGAAGACGTCGGCGATCGACGCGAGCTCCGTGCGGCGTGGGTCGATCACGACCAGGCGCGCGCCGCGCCGCACCGCCTGCAGCAGACGGGCGCCGATCACGGGATGCGCCTCGGTGGGGTTCGCGCCGACCAGGACGATCAGCCGCGCCTGCTCGATGTCGTCGTAGCAGGCGCTCGCGGCGCCGGTGCCGGTCGCCTGGCGCAGCGCCTGCGCGGTGGACGCGTGACAGACGCGCGCGCAGCAGTCGACGTTGTTGCTGCGGAACCGGCTGCGGAACAGCTTCTGCAGCAGATAGGCCGCCTCGTTGGTCGAGCGCGAAGAGGTCAGCGCCGCGATCGAATCGGCGCCGTGCGCGGCGTGGATCTCGTCGAGCCGGCGCGCGGCGAAATCGATCGCCTCGTCCCAGCCGATCGGCACCAGCCGCCCGTCCCTGCGCACGAGCGGCTGCGTGAGCCGCTCCGGGCTCTCGCGCCAGCCGTGCGCGTAGCGGCCCTTCGCGCACAGGTGCCCGCGGTTCACGGAAGCGAGCGCCGCGCCGTGGATCCGGCGCACGCCGGTCGCGTCCGCCTCGATCTCGACCTGGCAGCCCACGCCGCAGTAGCCGCAGGTCGAGCGCGTGGTGCGAAGCTCGCCGCGCGGAGCCGGCCGCTCGAGGTCGCGGTCCCAGAGCGCGCCGGTCGGGCAGACCTCGACGCACGCGCCGCAGGACGTGCACGGACTCGTCGCGTAGCGGTCGTCGTGGCCGAAGATCAGACGCGTGCGGCTGCCGCGCCCCTCGACTTCGTAGACGAACTGGCCCTGCACGTCCTCGCAGACGTGCAGACAGCGGCGGCAGGTGATGCAGAGCGATGGGTCGAAGCGGAGGTACGGGTGGCCGAGCTCGCTCGGGCCGCTCGGCCGTCCTGCGTCCGCGAGCGCGCGAACGCTGGCGCGCAGGCGCTCGAGCGCGGGCGTCGCGGTGCGCACGTCCATTCCGTCACGAACCGGTGTATGGCAGGCGGCGAGCGGCCGACTGGCGCCCGCGACCTCGACCAGACACACGCGGCAGCCGCCGTCGGGCGGCCGACCCGGAAGGTGGCAGACGGTCGGGATCTCGATCCCGAGCCGCGCGGCCGCGTCGAGAAGCGTCTCGCCCGGGACGAGCTCGAGCTCGCGGCCGTCGATTCGCGCCCGGGCCGCGCTCATGGCCGCCTCGCGCCCGTCGCGGCGCCGCGATCCAGTCGGGTCAGGATCGTCCGCACCGGCGCAGGAATGCTCTGCCCGAACGCGCAAAGGCTCGACGCCGAGACCACCTCGAGCAAGGCCAGAAGCTCCGCATCGGCCGCGTCCGCATCCTGGCCGGCGAGCTCGTGCGCGCGGCGCGAGCCGACGCGGCACGGCACGCACTTTCCGCACGACTCGTCCGCCATGAACTCGAGCCAGTCGATTGCGAGGGCGCGGAAATCGGTTCCCTCCGGAAGCGCGACCACCCCGCCGTGGCCGAGCTCGATGCCTCGAGCGCGGAAGCTCTCGTAGGCGACCGGCACGTCCCACTCGTCCGGAAGCAGGACCGAACCCATCGGCCCGCCGACCGCCACCGCGGCGAGCCGTCCACCCGCGCGCGCGCCGCCCGCCACCTGCTCGATCAGCTCGCGAAGCGGCAGCCCGAACTCGATCTCGACGACTCCCGGCCGCGCGAAACCGGCGTTCAGGCAGATCGCCTTGGTGCCGCTCGACGCCTGCGTGCCGAGCTCGCGGTAGGCTGCCGGCCCGTGTCGGACGATCCAGGGCACGTTGGCCAGCGTCTCGACGTTGTTCACCACCGTCGGCATGCCGAACAGGCCCTGCGCGGTCGGATACGGCGGACGGACGCGCACTTCGCCGCGCCGCCCCTCCAGCGCCGCGATCAGCGCGGTCTCTTCGCCACACACGTAGCTGCCCTCGCCGAGTACGACGCGAACCTCGAAGGCGAAGTCGCTACCCGCCACCGACGGTCCGAGCAGCCCGGCGCCGCGCGCCTCGGCGATCGCGCGACGGACGCGCTCGGCCGCGCGCGGGTACTCCGACCGGACGTACACGATTCCGTGTCGCGCGCCGATCGCGTACCCGCACAGCGCCAGCCCCTCGAGCACCGCGTGCGGATCGCTCTCGAGCAGGACCCGATCGATGAACGCCCCGGGATCGCCCTCGTCTCCGTTCGCGATCGCGTATTTCTCCGCGCCCGGCGAGCCGGCCGCGTGGCGCCACTTCGCGCCGGTCGGAAAGCCCGCGCCGCCGCGACCTCGCTCTCCCGACGCCTCGAGCGCTCGCAGCAGAGACGCCGGCTCGCTTCGCACCGCCCGTTCGAGCATCTCCCAGACGCCAGCGGCTCGGGCGCGCGCGAGCTCGCCGTGATCGCCGACCGCGATCCGCTCGGTCACGATCGGTCGCCGCGAGAGCGAGCGGATCTCCGGCAGGGGATCGAGCGGCGCGACTCCTCCGTGCGACCAGACCGATCCGTCCGCGTGCAGAAGCACGGGCGAGCGATCGCAGTAGCCCGCGCAGTGGATCGCGACGGAGGGGTCGACCGCGGCGGCCGCGGCGCGACCGGGCGTCACGCGACACGAAGTGCCGCGGCAGATCCGCATGGCGCCCGCGCGAGCGCGGCGCTCGGAGAAGAACGAATCGAGCGCGCGCTCCCGCGCGGGGCCCTCCCCGATCGCTCGTCTTCCCCCGGCCTCCACCTCGCCGTCGCGGTGCAAGTTGCAGTCCCCCCTCGTTTGCGCAGCGGATCGCACGAATCCGCGCAGCCTGTAGCCTATCGCCCCAGGCACGGATCCGCGTGACCTCGCGACCCGCTCCCGGACCGCGACGCGCCTGCCCCGCGCGGTACGGGCGTTGCACGGGCTCCGCGCATGACTTGGCCTCCGCGGCGAGTTCTCGTCGGAACGGACTTCTCGGAAACCTCACGCGCGGCTGCACGCGCCGCCGCGGGCCTGGCGCGGCGCACGCACGCCGAGCTCGAGCTCGCACACGCGATCCGGCGCGGGCCCGAGCTGGTGACCGGCTACGAGCCGCTCGACGCGCTGCTCTTGCGAACGCCCGACCCGGCGCGGGCGCGCGCCCACATCGAGGCCGAGCTCGCCTCGCTCGCCGCGGAGCTGGCTCCGCAGGCCGTGAGGCCCCACGTCGTCGAGGGTCCGCCCGCCGCAGAGATCCTGGCGCTTCGCGAGCGGCTCGACGTCGACCTGGTTGCGCTCGGCGCCGTGGGTCTGCGCGGATTGCGCCGCTTCGTGCTGGGCAGCGTCGCGGATCGCGTGCTGCGCCGGCCCGGCTGCCCCCTGCTCCTGGTCCGGAGGCGAAGCCAGCCGGCGAGTTCAAGACGATCCTGGTCGCGCAGGAGTACCCGGACCGCGCCACGCCGTGGCTGGAGCTCGCGCTGCGGATCGCGCACGCCGAACGCTCGGAGCTGACCGTGCTGCACGTGCTCCCTCGCGCGGGCTACGCCTCCAACGCCCACCACGTCGACCTCGAGCCGGAGAAGGCACCGGAGAAGCTGGAGCGCCTGGTCGCCGAGCTGGACGCGACCGTGCCGGTGCGGATCGACGCCCGGCGCGGCGACGCCTCCGACCTGATCCCCGCGGTGGCGCTGCAGATCGGCGCGGATCTGGTCGTGATGGGGGCCGAGCGCAATCGCGACGGATGGCCCGGCCGGGTCACCGACCGGGTGGCGCGAGCGGGCCTGCCTGCAGTGCTCGTGGTCTGGCCCGAGGCCGACGCGGAAGAGGAATTCGAGGGCTGACGGCGGGGCGCAGGACAACGAAAGCGCCAAAATGTCACCATCGATCCGGGACATTTGTGCGCACGGATGTCCTGTAACATTCGAATCAGCGCCCCTGCGCCAGGGGCACGTAGGTTGCACAGGGACTGACAAAGATGTCAGCGCCAATGGCGCAGGAGGCTCCCCGATGTCCGATTTTCTGTCCGCCTATTCGATCCAGAACTGGCTCGAGTCCTGCCCCCAGGGATACCTGGAGGGAACCACGTTCGGTCACGCAAGCTCCGAGTCCGAGCCGGCTTCGATCCTCGAGAATCCGATCCTGCGCGAGGACGCGATCCGCGGCACCGTGCAGCTGGTCGTCGGTGAGCGCGCTGCGCTGGCCGCTTCCTCGGGCCTGATCAACGCCGCGCCGGACGAGGCCAGCAAGCGCTTCCTCGCCACGCAGACGATCGACGAGGCGCGCCACGTCGAGATCTTCACGCAGCGGCTCTTCGACCTGGGCGTGAAGAAGACCGAGCTCGAGGACGTGATCAAGGCGATGGCCTCTCCGCACCTGGTCGCGTTCGCGGGCGTGCTGCTCGAGAAGGTCGACAAGAAGGACTTCGTCGCGGGCGTGGTGGGTCAGAACATCGTGCTCGAGGGTCTCGCGTTCAGCGTCTTCGAGATGCAGCACGCGGTGAACAAGGAGATGAACCCGAAGTTCGCGCACACGCTCGCGGGCACCATCGCCGACGAGCGGCGCCACGTCGGCTTCGGCGAGAACCGCATCGGCTCGCTGCTCAAGGAGGAGCCGCACAAGAAGCCGGCGATCGAGAAGATGCAGAAGGACATGAGCTACCACATCCTCGCCACTTTCGCGGACGCGTTCCGACGCAACACGAAGGCGTTCGAGGAGGAGCAGCGCATCGGCGATCGCCAGCGGGAGCTCACCGGGGCGGCGCCCGGCAAGATGGAGTGGCAGGGTGCGAACCTCGCCGACCTCGCGCCCGCCGAGATGGAGCAGCTCCTGGCCAGCACGGTCCTCAGGGAGTTCAAGATCCGACTCGACCGGCTCGGACTCGAGTACCAGACGCCGGCGGCTCCGTGAGTCGAGAGGTCCACACGCTCGCGCCGGACGAGTTTCTCGACGAGGTCCACTCGTTCGAATTCTGGTTCCACTCCATCCAGGGCTACCTGGCCGATGCCGAATACGGGCATCGGCCGGGCACGCCCGAGTCGGAGCTCCCTCCCGACCGGCGCGAGCGTCTGATCACCGTGCTCTGCAACTACTGCATCGGCGAGACCGCCGCGCTCGACGGCGCGAGCGGCCTGATCGGCTTCGCGCCGAACCGGCAGGCGAAGATCTTCCTGGCCACGCAGGTCGTCGACGAGGCACGACACCTCGAAGTGTTGATCCATCGGCTCGCCGAGCTGGGCGTGAAGGACCCGGAGGCCGAGATCCAGCGCCGCGCCACCCGCTCGCTGCAGGCGTTCCGGCGCCGGCTGCTCGAGCTGGTCGCGGGCAAGGACTGGGAGGCCGGGATCTTCGCGCAGAACGTGATCCTCGAGGCGATGGAGTTCGCCGCCTTCCAGACCCACGCGCGCAACGCGGACCCGATCACGCGCGAGCTGCTCGAGGGCATCATCAAGGACGAGCGACGCCACATGGGCTTCGGCGAGAACGATCTGGGACGGCGACTCTCGGCGACACCGCACGTTCGCGCGCGGCTGCAGCAGATCAAGAGAGAGCTCGACCCGCTCGTGCTCGAGACCTTCGAGGAGATGCTGGCGGAGCTCGACGTCCCGCGCGAGGAGCGCCCGGAGCTGGGACGGAACTATCTCGAGACCGTCGAGCGACTGGGGTTCACGTCGTGAACGACACCGTACTCCGAGAAGCCGAGAACGAGTCCGGAAAGCCCAGACAGCGCTTCATCCTCGAGGATACCGGCTTCAACGAGGTGCCGAAGAAGTACCGGCGCTTCTACCGGCGACAGACGGGCCCGGGCGACACGCTCGCCCCCAACGAGGTGATCTGTCCGGTCTGCAAGGTGGTGATCCGCTCGACGCGAGAGCTGCGCGAAGGCGACCGTGTCTACTGCATGCCCTGCATGTCGCGGCTGGTCGTGGTCCGCACCGATTCGGGCCACCTCGAGGCGCACGTCGTCTACTGATTCGAGCGACAGTCGCCGTGGCGCCTCGCCGATGCGCGAGGGGATGACGACGAAATCACCTCTGATCCGGCGGCTCGGCAAGGGCTACTGCGCATCCTGGAACGGCTTCTACCTGTACGACGAGGACCTGCAGCGCGTGCTCGCGCGCATCGCGGAGCTCACCGGATCCGCGAACTCGAAGGAGCGCGGCGCGGGCAGTACGCGCATGCAGGATCGCCCCAGCGCGAGCTCCGAGGTCGCGACCCGGGACTAGCCGGACCCGGTGCGCGTGTGCACTCGCGTCCCGGATCGTGCTAAATCGTCTCTTCCTTCCGTCGACCCGTTCCCCCCGCTGCGAGCGGCCCGGTACGGCGCTTGCTCGACACGACGTCACGACGATCGAGGAGGAGCAGAATGCCAAGCGTCGCCGAGCTGATGACCCCGGGGCCGACGACGATCGAGCCGGACGCCGCCGCGCTCGCGGCGTTGGATCTCATGATCGATTCCGGAATCCGCCATCTGCCCGTCGTAGACCGGCGCGGGAGCCTGATCGGCGTCCTCTCGGTGGACGACCTGCGCGCCGCGTTTCCGTTCTCGGTCAGCCTGCGCCGGCCTCCGAGCGTCGACGAGCGCGAAGGCGCGCGGGACCTGAGCGTCGCCGAGGTGATGACCCACGGCCCGCTCACCACGACGCCGAAGACGAGCGTCGCCGAGGCTGCGGGCACGCTCGCGCGCTTCCGCATCGGCTGCCTGCCCGTCGTCGACGCGGGACGCTTGGTGGGAATCCTCTCCGAGACGGACGTGCTGCGCTCGCTCGCGGGCGGCACCGAAGCGGGCTCCGCGCGGCGACCGGATTCGCGCGTGCAGGAGCTCGAGACCCTGGTCACCGAGCTGCGCGCGGAGCGGACGCGGATCCTCCGGCAGCTCGGGCGCGTGCAGCAGATCGAGCTCGAGGCCACGCGCGAGATGCGCGAGGTGCCGATGGACGAAGCCGAGCGCGCGGCGCACTCGGTCGAACGCCTGATCGACGAGCCGCTCGCCGCGCTCTCCGCGCGAAGGCTCGAAGCGCTCGACCACGCGCTCTTCCGTGCGAAGCAGGGTCGGCTCGGCCACTGCGAGTCGTGCGGCAAGGAGATTCCGGTCGCTCGACTTCGCGCGCTGCCGGGCACCGCGGTCTGCGTTCGCTGCGCGCGCAGCGCTGCGTAGAATGGCGGCCGGGCAGACGAAATGCGAACACGAGGAGCGAGCGCATGACGCACCGAGAGGAACTGGAAGATCAGGTCGCCTGCGCGGACTGCGGAGCGCAGATCTCTCGCGCCGCGGAGCGGGGCTTCGCCTTCGGCGAGGACTCCGTGCTCTGCTTCGCCTGCGCCGAGCGACGCGGCGGAAGCTACGACTCGGACGAGGACCGCTGGACGAGCGCGCCCTCGCTCTCGGGAATCCGCATCCCCGACGATCCCGAGCGCTGATCGCCGTCTCGCTCCTGCCGCTGCTCGTCGGCGCGGCGCGAGATCAGGCGGCGGCGAGCTTGCAGCCCGTGCTCGGTGCGCCGCGCGTCGTCGTGGTGGAGCGCGGAGACACGCTTCTCGACATCGCGGAGCGAGACGGACTCGGCTTCCGCCAGGTCGTGAACCTGAACCCCGAGGTCGACATCTGGGTGCCGCCCGCCGGAACGCGCGTCTCGCTCCCGACCGAGTACATCCTGCCCAACGCGCCGCGTGAGGGGCTGCTGATCAACCTTCCCGAGATGCGCCTGTACGACTTCAGCGTCGATCCTTTGCGGCCGATCGTGCTCGCGATCGCGATCGGCGACGCCGAGGACCCGTCCCCGGTGGGCGAGTTCCGCGTCGGTGGCAAGCGCATGAATCCGCACTGGAACGTGCCGGAGTCGATCCGCGCCGAGAATCCGGCGCTTCCCGCCGTGGTGCCTCCGGGTCCCGAGAACCCGCTCGGCGACCGCTGGCTGACGATCGGCTCGAGCAGCTACGGGATCCACGGCACGAACAACGTCTGGTCGATCGGACGGATCGCGACCCACGGCTGCATCCGCCTGTACAACGACGACATGCGCGCGCTCTTCGATCGCACGAATCTCGGCACGCGAATCCGGCTGGTGTACCAGCCGGTGAAGCTCGGGACGCGCGACGGCGAACTCTATCTCGAGGCGCATCGCGACGAGTACGACCTCGCCCCCGATGCGCCACAGGCCACCCTGGTCGAGCTGATCGTGCTCGACGCGCTGGGCGTGGTCGACGGCAGCTCGATCGATCACGACCTGGTGCGCCGCGTGATCCAGGAAGCACGCGGCGCACCAGTCCGGATCGGAAGACTCAAGCCCGCAGAGTGACCGAAGCGGTCAGCGACCGCTCTTCGTCATCGACTTGTTGAAGATCGCCTCGGTCTTCCGCGCGGATGCGTCGGCGGAGGCGGCCGCGGCCTGGGCCTGCGCCGCAGCCGCCTTCGCCGCAGCTTCGGCCGCAGCAGCGCGCTGCTCGGCGGCGGTGATCCGGCTGTCCGTGCTCTTGGACAGGGCGTCGATCTTCGCGTCGAGACGCTCGATGTCTCCGCTCGTCGCGCATGCGGAGACACTCAGTGCAAGCGCGGCAAGTGACACCACGATTCCTCGTTGGATCTTCATTCGGTCCTCCTGTGGAGCTGGTCGGCTCGATGCAGGTGCAAGCCGCGAGCCAGTCTCGCACCCGCGCCCTGCGCACTCGTACTCGCGAATGTGTACGCACGGCTCACGAGCGAGTCAATCGGCCGCAAGGAGCGTGGCTGCCCCGGGCACGCCGATTGCTCCGCGTTGGCGCATGGCTCACACCAAACTGCTCTTCCGGGACCAGGCCAGAGAGAAAATACTCGCCGGGGTCACGGCCCTGGCCGACGCGGTCCGCGTCACGCTGGGCCCGAAATCGAAGTCGATCCTGATCGAGAAGAAATTCGGCACGCCGATCGTCTGCGACGACGGAGTCACGATCGCCCGGCGCATCGCCCTGCCCGACCCGGAGCAGAACCTCGGCGCCCAGATGCTGCGCGAGGCCGCGGTCCGGACCGGCGAGGCCGTCGGAGACGGCACCACGACATCGACGATCCTCGCGCACGCGATCTTCGCCGAGGGCGTCCGCAACGTGGTGGCGGGGGCGAGCGCGATCGATCTGAAGCGAGGGCTGGACCAGGCGGTGAAGACCGCCGTCGAGTCGCTGCGATCGATCTCCAAGCCGGTCACGAGCCGGCGCGAGAAGGCGCAGGTCGCGACCATCTCGGCGCACGGCGACACCTCGATCGGCGAGCTCGTCGCCGAAGCGGTCGAGAAGGTCGGCTCCGAGGGCATCGTCTCGGTCGAGGAGGCCAAGGGCACCGAGACCGCGCTCGAGGTGGTCGAGGGCATGCAGTTCGACCGGGGATTCCTCTCGCCGTACTTCATCACCGACGCCGAGAAGATGGAGGCGGTGCTCGAGGATCCGTACGTGATCCTGCACGAGAAGCGGATCGCGTCGATGAAGGATCTGCTGCCGCTCCTCGAGCAGATCGTGAAGGCGGGCCGCTCGTTCCTGATCGTCGCGGAGGAGGTCGAGGGCGAAGCGCTCGCGACGCTCGTCGTGAACAAGCTTCGCGGCACGCTGCAGACCTGCGCGGTCAAGGCGCCCGGCTTCGGCGACCGGCGCAGAGCGATGCTCCAGGACATGGCGATCCTGACCGGGGGCACGCTCGTCGCCGAGGAGCTCGGCATGAAGCTCGAGAACCTCGAGCTCACCGAGCTCGGCCACGCCAAGCGAATCGTGATCGACAAGGACGACACCACGATCATCGGCGGGGGCGGCGACCCGAAGGCGATCGCCGGCCGCTGCGAAGAGCTGCGCCGGCAGATCGAGGCCACCACCTCGGACTACGACCGCGAGAAGCTCGAGGAGCGGCTCGCCAAGCTCGCCGGCGGCGTGGCGCTGATCCGCGTCGGCGCGCCCTCCGAAGCCGAGATGAAGAGCCGCAAGGAGGCTTTCGACGATGCCATCAGCGCGACGAAGGCCGCCGTAGCGGAGGGGGTGGTGCCCGGGGCCGGACTCGCGCTGCTTCGCGCGATCGACGCGGTCGCCGGGCTCGAGGCGAAGTGCAGCGGAGACGAGGCCACCGGAGCGCGCATCCTGCGCAGGGCGCTGGAGGCTCCGACGCGCCAGATCGCGGTCAACTCCGGCCTCGATGCGGGCGTGGTCGTGGACCGGATGCGCGCGGGAAGCGGCGCGCTGGGATTCAACGCCGCGCGCGGCGATTACGTGGATCTGATCGAGGCGGGTATCATCGACCCGACGAAAGTGGTGCGCTCGGCGCTCGAGAACGCGGTCTCCGTGGCCGGTGTGCTCCTGCTCGCCGAAGGCACCTTGACCGAGATCGAGGAGAAGCCGGCCGAGCGCGGACCGGGCATGCCCGACATGACCTAGTGGAACAGGAGCAAGCGACTTGAAGAGCAAGCAGCCGAAGAAAGAGCTGGCCGGAAAACGCGGCGGACGCCCGCAGCCCGCGCGCCGTGAAGCGCAGGGCGACACCTATCGCAAGAAGGTGAAGAAGGTCGCGACCAAACTTCCCGACGTGACCGTGTGTCCGGACTGCAAGGCGATCTTCCGAGGCGGGCGCTGGCGCTGGGCCGCCGTGGCCAAACCCACCGGCACGCGCCGCGAGGTCTGCCCCGCGGATCAGCGCATCCGCGACAAGTACCCCGCGGGCGAGCTCACGCTGCGCGGCGAGTTCGCGCGGTCGCACCGCGAGGAGCTGCTCGGCGTCGTGCGCAACCTGGAGGCGAAGGAGAAGGCCGTGCGTCCGCTGAACCGGCTGATGGAGATTCGCGACGCGGGCGACGCGATCGTCGTGACGACCACCGACGTGCACCTCGCGCACGCGATCGGCGTCGCGTTGTTCAAGTCCTACCGCGGCACGCTGCACGCGCCCTGGGCCCAGGAGGGAGACCTGCTGCGCGTGAGCTGGGAGCGCTAGCGGCTCAAACGTCCAGCGTGACGCGCGCGCGCCACTCGCCGCGCTCGTCGCGAGCGACCGAGAGGCCGTACGCGGTCACCGCCTTGACGTCGTTGGCCGCGACGTGCCGTTCGCGGTCGAACGTCTCTCCGACCAGGACCGCGTCGAGCCGGAGCTCGGGCGCCTCGCCGCGCACCTCGACGCTTCGCGCGCGCAAGACCAGGTGCTCCGCGTCCAGCAGGTAGACCAGCTCCGAGAGGAAGCGGCGCAGCAGCCAGTCCAGACGCGTGTCGACTAGCTCGACGCGCCGCTCGACGACTTCGCGAACGGCCTCCGGCCGCTCCACCGCCGCGGCGAGAAGCGCCTCCGACGCCGCCTCGAACACGCCAGCGAGCGTCGCGCCGCGCGCCTCGAAGGTGAGATCGCTGGTCACGTCGTCGACGAAGCGGAACGTCTCGTCGCCGGTCATCCCTTCACGTTCCCGACCGGCACGAGCCGCGCCACACGCCGCGAGAGCCCGGCGAGCTCGGTCGCCTCGGCCACCTCGTCGACGCTCTTGTAGGCGAGCCCCGCCTCCTCGGCGAGTCCTTCGATCGATGCCGCGCGCACGACGATGCCGCGCTCGCGCATCGCGCGCTGCAGCGTGCCGCCGCGCACGAGCTTGCGCGCGCGGGTGCGGCTCATCGTGCGGCCGCTGCCGTGCGCGGTGCTGTAGAAGCTCGCGCTCCCCGACGCGACGCCGGCGAGCAGGTACGAGCCGGTCTCCATGCTGCCGCCGATGATCACGGGCTGACCGGTGCGGCGATAGGAAGCCGGCAGCTCCGGGTGCCCGGGAGGAAAGGCGCGGGTGGCGCCCTTGCGGTGCACGAGCAGCCGGCGTGGCCGGCCGCCGACGTCGTGCGTCTCGAGCTTCGCGGTGTTGTGCGCGACGTCGTAGACGGTGCGCAGCCCGAGCGCATCGGGCGCGCGCCCGAAGACCTCGGCGAGGACCTCGCGGATGCGGTGGAGGATCACCTGCCGGTTCGCGAACGCCATGTTCGCCGCGCAACACATGGCTGCGTAGTAGGCGCGGCCGTCCTCGGAGCCGAACGGCGCGCAGGCCAGCTCCGGGTCGATCACCTCGAGGCCGTACTTCGCTGGCATCGCGCGCAGGAAGCGGTCGAGGTAGTCCGTCGCCACCTGGTGGCCGAAGCCGCGGCTTCCGCAGTGGAACATCAGCACCACCTGCCCGGGCTCGGAAAGCCCGAAGGCGCTCGCGAGATCGCGGTCGAACACGCCCTCGCTGCGCAGCAGCTGGATCTCCAGGTAGTGGTTTCCCGAGCCCAGGGTTCCGAGCTGATCGAGACCGCGCGCGATCGCCTTCGCCGAGACCGCCTCCGGATCGGCGCCGGAAAAGCAGCCGCGCGCCTCGGTGCAGGCGAGGTCCTCTTCGCTGCCGAAGCCCTTCCGCAGAGCCCAGCCCGCGCCCTCGCGGAGCACGTCGCCGAACTCGGCGCGCGTGAGCGAGACGAAGCCGCTCGAGCCCACCCCCGCGGGAACGCGCGCGGCGAGCGCGTTCACCAGCCGCACGATCTCGGGCTCGACCTCGGCCCAGACCAGGTCCGAGCGCACCAGCCGCATTCCGCAGTTGATGTCGAAGCCGATCCCGCCCGGCGAGATCACTCCGTGCTCGGCATCGATCGCCGCGACGCCGCCGATCGGAAAGCCGTAGCCCCAGTGCGCGTCGGGCATGCACAGGCTCGAGCCGACGATGCCCGGCAGGGTCGCGACGTTCGCGGCCTGCACGAAGACCTGGTCGTCCATCGCGCGGACCAGCTTCTCGGTCGCGAAGATCCGCACCGGCACGCGCATTCCCTCGCGGTAGCCCTTGGCAAGCTGGAACTCCGCCGGCCCGACGCGGGTGAGCTCGGCCGGCGCGCTCATCGCGAATCCGCTCCGCCCGCGATTCGCGCGACCGGCTGGCCGAGCCCGAAGCGCTTCGCCACGTCCGAAACCGCCGCGCGCCAGCCGTCTTCGTCGGTGCGAACCCGCGCGCGAAGCGCGGCCGGCCATTCATCGGGCGGCTCGTAGCCCGCCGCGCTCGACGGGTACAGCTCGGGGCCAGCGTCCGACACATCGCTTCCGGCGCGGCTTCGCTTCTCGAGCCGGGCGCGCGCGAGCGGCTCCGCACAGGTCGCCTCGATCAGAAAGCTCGCGACCCCGTGACTCGAGGCCCAGGCGCGAAGCTCGTGGCGGAGGCTCGCCCGGGCGTAGGTCGCGTCGAGGATCGCCAGTCGCCCCGAGCGGACGACCGGCACGGCGCGCTCGAGCAGCCCGACGTAGGTCGCGCGGGTACGCGCTTCGGTGTAGATCTCGGTGTGACCGCGCGCGGTCGGTTCGATCCCGGCCTGGCGCTTGCGGACCCGGTCGGAGGCGATCACCACCCCGCCGGTCGCGTCGGCCAGCGCCTGCGCGACGCTGCTCTTCCCGCTCCCGACGATCCCCGCCATCGCGACCACGCTTCCCGGCCGCGGCTCCGCGAGCGCGCCCTCGGCGAGCGCGAGGTGACGCTCGGCGCTGTACTCGGCGTGCGCGCGCTGCGCGGAGGGAACTGCCGCGTCGCGCGCGGCGAGGCAGGCGACCTTCGCGCGCACGGCCGCGCGGTACGCCGTGAAGAAATCGACCACCCCGTACAAATCGCAATCGTCGCTCGCCTCGGCGTAGCGGCGCAGGAATCGCTCGGCCAGGTCGCGACGCCCGCGGTACTCGAGGTCCATGGCGAGGAACGCGACCTCCGAGGCCGCGTCGATCTGGCGGTAGTCGTCGCGGAACTCGAGGCAGTCGATCGCGAGCGGCGCCTCGTCGTCGCGCTCGAACCAGACGTGCGCCAGGTGCAGATCGCCATGCCCGTCGACGACGCGTCCCGCGAGGCGCCGGCGTTCGAAGCGCTGCGCGTCGCGGGCGAGAACCGACTCGGCGATCGCCCCCGCGGCGCGCGCTCGCGTGGCGAAGACGCCGTCGCGCCCGACCTCGCCAAAGGACTCGCGCACCGGTGCCGCGACTCTCTCGAGCCAGGCCTCGCGCGAGAACGGAGCCGGCGCGCCGAGCCCGTTCGCGGCGTGGAACTCGGCGATCCGTGCGGCGATCGCGTCGACGTGCGCCTCGTTGAGCGCGCCGCGCTCCAGCATCGAGAGCGCGTCCCGCCCCTCCGGCAAGCGCCGCATGACCACGCAGTGCTCCGCGATCGCACCCCCCACGGGCGCCGGGGCCAGGTCCTCTCGAAGCGGCCCGAGGCGGAGCGTCCCATCGGCTCGCTCGATGGCTGCGACACCGAGGTACACGCTCCGCGCCAGGCGGCGGTTCAGGCGCAGCTCGCGCAGCGAGTCCGCGTTGCGCTTCGCGCGGGTCGAGAAGTCGACGAAGCCGAAGCGCACCGCCTTGTGCAGCTTGTAGACGCGATCGGCGCTGAGGAACACGTGCGAGAGGTGCGTCTGGATCTGCTGCACGCCGAGCGCCGCGCTCGCGTCCTCGGGATAGGCCTCGCGAGTCGAAAGACCCGCGACGAGCCCCGGCTCGAGCGGCTCAACGCGATCGTCGTCGGCTGACATCCCGTCCCCGAACCCGCAAGCTCCGTGCCGTTGGCGGCACGCCCCCTGCAAGCCCAATCTCGAGGAGGACCGTAGCATGATCCCGAAGGCGCAAGACGTGATGCAGACCGGCATCGTGAGCGTGGGGCCTTCCACGCCGCTGCTCGACGTCCACCGGCTGTTCACGGAAGAGGAGATCAGCGGCGCTCCGGTCGTCGACGACGACGGGACGCTGCTCGGCGTGATCACCTCGACCGACCTGATTCGCGCGGTCGAAGAGGAGCACGACTCGGGCCGCGTCGCGCAGGACTACTTTCGCGATCTGCTGCCCTACTCCTCTCCAGACTGGGCCTCCGGCCCCGAGGACTTCCAGGATCGGCTCCGCGAGATCCGCGCCGAGGACGTGATGACGGTCGAGGTCCTGACCGTCGCGCCGGAGACGCCGATCCCGCTGGTCGCGCGCGCGCTGCGCGAGCACCGCATCCACCGCGTCTTCGTCTCGCACGACACGCAGCTCGTGGGCGTGATCTCCGCCTTCGATCTGCTCGAGCTCGTCGAAAACTGGAAGGACTGAGCGGCTAGAACCGCTCCAGCTGCTCGGTGCCGCGGCGAAAGCCCAGGCCGAGGACGAGGCCGGCGCGGTCGAAGAGCACGACCATCCGGTCGCTCTTCTCCTGCGACTTCTGGTACGAGAAGATGGTCAGGTTCGTGAACAGGGGCTCTTCGATGGTGATGCTGGTCGCGTTCCTGCGCACGTAGGCGTACACGAAGACGTCGCCGTCGTACTGGCGCTGGATGCGATCGGGGGGTCCGAGCAGCTCGAGGATCTCGCGCTTGGTCGTCTGTCCGACGACGATGCGCCCGTCCGGCGGGCCCTCGAACTCGTTGCCCATGTAGGCGCGCTCGATCGTGCACGCGGTCGAGAGCGCGAGCGCGAGCAGCACGCCGAGCGTGCTAGCGCAGGACATCGGTGCCCTTGCGCCAGCCGTAGTAGAGCACGCGGTCCTGATCGTCGAAGTAGACGATCAGCGTGTCGCTGGCGACGTCGAGCCGGATGTGGTTGAACAGGATCATCACGATCCCGCGCAGCCGACCCTCGGTGAAGCGGTACACGAGCACGTCGGCGAACGGCAGGTCGAGAACGGGACCCGGCACCAGCTCCTGATCCGTCAGGTACTTCTCGACGAACGCGGACTCGCTGAACCGCTCCGGCGAGCCGAACCAGTCCAAGATCTCGCGCTTGGTCGTCTCGCCCGGCACGATCCGCGGGATCTGCTCGTCCGCGATCGTCTCGCCCTCGCTGTAGCGGCCCACGATGCAGGCCGGGAGCAGCGCGACGGCGGCGAGCAGGAGCGAGAGAGCCGGCCGGACCATGCGGCTCGAGTCAGGGAGACGGCGTGTCGGGCGGCGCCGGCAGCACGACCGTCGCCTGCAGTCCCTCTTCGCCGGGCTCGAGATTCAGGCGGATCCGCTGCCCTTCCTCGAGCCGCTCGAACGCGAGCCCGCCGGAGACCGCGTTGCGATGGAAGTAGACCGACCGTCCGTCGTCGGTGACGATGAAGCCGTAGCCCTCGCCGACCAGCACCCGGTCGACCAGACCCAGGTGAGGCGGAGAGTCACGCCGCTGCGGCGGACGTGCGACACGTCGCGAGCGCAGGTTTCGCGCCTCGTGCTCGAAGGCGTCGACCGCGTCGTGCAGCGCGCGGCTGAGCTCCGGACGCGAACGCGAGACGAAGAGATCCCTCCCCTTCGCCTTGCCCACGATCCGCACCTCGCGGTCTCCGCGCCGGTGATGCGCGGAGTAGCGGCCGCTCACGCGCAGCGAGAGCAGGTCGTCGTGCTGTGTCGCGAGAGCGCGGAGCCGCGCCTCAGCTTCAGCCTTCTGTGCTTCCGAAACCTCTTCCAGATGATCCCAGTGGATCTCGATGTCCGGCACCGTGGGCTCCCGCGACACAGCTTGATGGTCGTCATCGGGGGTTTTGCAACTAGCCTGGATTTCTCACCACTCAAACGAGCACAGGCCGGCTGACTTCTGTTAACCGTTGAGTTGCAAGACAAAACGGGCCAACAGAAAGGGCCGACCTGTGCAGACAGAGTGTAGCGCGACGCAGCTTGAGTTTTCGCCGCTGGGACGACGGCCCGTGGTGGGCCGGTTCGACGCGGAGCACGCGAGCAGCGACGGCGGGGTGCTGCTGCTGCGCGAGC
>VGRW01000041.1 GCA_016875225.1 Deltaproteobacteria bacterium | reverse complement strand
TCAACGCCTGGCTGCAGAACTTCCGCCGCGTCGTCACCCGCTGGGAGTACAAAGCCCAGAACTACCGAGCATTCGTCCAACTCGCCTGTATCTGCATCATGCTGAGACAATTTTGAGACTGCCTCTACCAACATCGCATCATCGCGAAGTATATGCTTGGGTCTGGACACGGAGAGCATGGAAAAATCACAATTTCCGTTGGGCTGAGCAAAGACTCGACGAGTATTCGAGTGTTTGTCCGTGACTTCGACTCGGTTCGATCAACGGAGTTCACTCGCTCGTTGGATGAGGCGATCGTCGCGGCTCTGACGGCGGCCGTTCCACAGCTCGCAGTACGATCGACGCGCGGGATGGGCCTCGGCCCGTAGCGTCGTCTGGCGTTGCGCGATTACGCGCCCCTGGGGCCGCGTCCCCTCTTGATCAGGCGGTCCCGTCCACCCCGGCAAGCGCGGGGTAGCAGCCGATCGACCGCTGCACCGGCGCCATCGCAATAATCTCGAACTCGGCCAGCTCAGTTCCCAGATCGGCACGCTGGGCGCCGAGGCGGTGTCAGTGCACGGTAAACGGGCTCGAGCGCGTGAACGGCGAGCTGCATCGACGCACGCGCGTCGCGACGCTGTTCCCGAACGAGGACTCTCTCTTGCGCCTGGTCTCGGCGCTCGCGGCCGAGATTAGCGGGGAGTGGGAGACGGCTCGGGCGTATCTCGCGCCGCGCGACGAGTCGCCGGACACGAGCCACACCCGTCCGTCTCACCAGCCCGGAGGCCACCCTCCGAGAGAAAACACTCAAATTCCGCGTAATCCGGACAGGAATTCAGGAAGGCGAAGAATCGGGCGTCCATCGGCTGCTACAGAAAAGAGGTTGCTTGATCGGGCGAAGGCCCCGGGCTCTTCGGTCGTCAGCTCTTTGCGGCGCTGGCCCTCGCTCGCTCGGATCAGCGTCGGGGCGACGATCGAAGCTCCGCACCGTCTCGCGGCGTTCCCGCACTTGCCGGCGGCCACGGCGACGTCGGCTGTCGCGCCTCAGTGGGCGCGGTCGCCGCGGGTCTGGCAGACGGAGTCGTAGAGCCACCAGGCGACCAGGTAGTCGAGGCCGGTGTACTCCGTGTTCGGGCGGCGGTGCGCGTGTAGCCGGTAGGGGCTCGACTTCCACTCGAAGGAGCTCGCGGGCCGCGCGTCGATCGGGACGATCTCGCGGGCCAGCAGCTTCCACTTGCGGCCCGGAAGAAGCCGCACGGGATGGTCGGCGACATCCGCTCGGGGGCCGAGCTTGCGCTTCTCGAGCGGGAACGCCGCGAGCTGAGCGCGCGCGCGATCGAGAGTCCCCGTGTCGCACGCGCCGGGCTCGAGCGAGCAGAACACGAGATCGAAGTAGGCGTTTCCGTCCTCGCGCACGCGCAGCCAGCTGCGGAAGAGCCCGTGACGCAGGTCCGCCGCGGCGGAGTCGTTCGTCTCGAGCGCGAGCGGAAGCAGCACGCGGTACAGATCGAACGCCATCAGGTCGTTCGAGTGACTCGTGATGCCGAGCACGCGCAGGTTCGTGGTGCGCGCGCGCGCGATCACGCGGTAGCGGTCGCGCAGGCGATCGCGCGTCTCGCGCCAGCGCGGCTCGCCGGAATCGAGCGACGCGGCCAGTGACACGATCGCGTAGCTCGTGAGCTGGGCGATCGAGTTGAAGCCGAGGCCCGAGCGCCAGGAGAGATCGCCGAAGCGCGTTCGCTCTCCGTCCGGGTCCGTGAGCTCGAAGTCGTTCTCGACCAGATGCGTCGCGGCGGCGACCGCAAGCTCACGAGCGCGCTCCGGGAACAGCCGCCGGCACAGCCCGACCGCCGGCACGAGCCCGTTGGCGTACTGGTCCATGGAGACGTTCCCGCGCCAGAACCAGCCCGCGTACTCGCCCTGGCCCGCGTGCCACTCGCCCCGGGCCTTGGCGCGCGGGGGCTGGCGCCGAACGGTGCGCGCGAGCAATCCGGGTATTCCCGTGACGCGCATGGACAGCTCGAGCCCGGCGAGCGCGAGATCGGCGTCGGCGAGCGCTTCCGCCTTTGCCTCGCCCTCGCTCGACTCCACGCGCGCGCAGGCGGCGCCGGCGAAGAGGCCCGTGAACGTCGGCCCGTCGGCGTTCTCGGGGTACGCGCCGGTCGCGAGATCGCGCTCGATCGTGTCGAGCTCGACGCGATACAGGAGCAGGCCTTCCGGTGAGAGATGGCGAGCGTGGATCTGCGCGCGGAACTCGGCCGCCTTGGAAGCGAGCGCGTCCGGCTCGCCCGCGTCCGAACGCGCGGCGAACGCGAGCGAGAGGGCGAGTGCGAGGGCGACTGCGCGAGCGCGCATGCGTTGCGTATCGGCGCGCTAGGGCGCGAAGCTCGACGCCACGTCCCGGGCCGATGGCGCTGTCGCGGCGCTTCCGTACTCGCCGCGGTACTCCACCGGGAGCAGGTCGGCGATCAGGTAGCCGAGCACGTCCGCGACCACCGGCCGCTTGCCGCCCGCGCGCTCGAAGAGCTCCCCGGCGTCGACGGCCCGGCCGGCGCGGGCATGGACCTCCGTCGGCATCACCTTCTCCATCTCGGGCCGCATCAGCCTCTCGGTCCCCCAGAGGCCGAGCGGGACGATCTGCGTTCCAGGCGCCTCGAAGTAGCGCGCGGCCGCGGGCAACACGCGCTGCATCGCCGCGGCCCGGCTGCGCGTGCCCTCGACGAAGACCAGCAGCTGCTCGCCCTTCTGGCGCCGCGCCTCGACGGTCGCCAGCGTCTCGAGCGCCAGGCGCGCGACCTCGCGCCGCGGCATCACCGCGTCGCCGGACGCCGTGCTCTGGCTCTGCGGCATCTTGATCGTTCCGAAGCACAGGCTCGCCAGGCGCCGGATCGGCTGCGCGTAGACCTTCGGCCCGGCCAGGACCGTGAGCCCGTCGGCCACATCCGCAAAGCCCGCGCCGACGAGCAGCGCGTCGATCACGTTCGCGTCGATGTAGGACAGGTGATTCGCGATGAAGAAGACCGGCTGTCGGCGCGCGCGCGAAAGCGCGTCGCTCGGCTCGAGGCCGGACCCGCGCAGCAGCACGAGCCGGTGCGCCAGTCGCGAGAGCTTGCGGCAGACCGGGTCCGGCGCGTGGTAGCCCCACGTCTGTCCCGTCGTCGCCAGGCGCTGGCCGGCGGCGGCGATCTCGGCGTCGCTCGCGTCGGAGAGCAGCTCGACGACCTGGCCCTCGAGCGCTTTCCGCTCGCCCACGCCCCAGTCCGACATGATGTCCGCGATCCTGGCGATCAGCTCTGCGCGATCCACCGCCCGAGGATAGACCATGCCCGGCGGATCGCGCGCGGGCCGCGCCTCCGGCTCGCCTCCTGTCGCGCAGCTTGCATCGCTGGCGCAGCCTGACCCGCCGCGAAGCGCCCCGATTTGCGCGTGCGTGGACCCCTCGCGAGCTTCGCGCGAGCATGCAAACCCGAGCATCGGCCGAGAAGCAGTACGCGGAGTTCTACAGCCTCTGGGTGGCGGACTTCCGCAAGGACACCTCGCTCTACCTCGACCTGGCCGCCAAGTACTCGGGCCCCGTGCTCGAGATCGGCTGCGGCACCGGCCGCGTGCTCGCCCGGCTCGGCGAGGCCGGCTACGAGGCGCTCGGCGTCGACGTCTCGAGACCCATGCTCGAGGTCGCGCGCCGCACGCTCCAGCCCTGGCAGGACCGGGTGCGGATCGCGGACTTCGATTTCCGCAGCAACGCGCTCTTCGAGAAGTTCAGCGTCGTGATCGCGTCGCTCTACGCGTTCAACAACCTGATCGACGTCGCCGAGCAGCGCCTGTTCCTGCGCCACGTGGCGCGCTGCATGAAGAGCCCCGCGGTGCTCGCGATCGACTTCTTCTGCCCGCTGCCGATGATCCGCCCCGAGACCAACGGCCGCTGGCGCGAGATCGAGCGCACGGTCGCCGGCCACCAGCTGAAACTCCGCGACAAGCGCGAGATGCTGACGCCCCTGCTCGAGCGCCGCACGCAGCTCTTCAGCGTCGACGGCTCCGAGCCGGTGGAGCAGGTCTCGCACCGGCGCTTCCTGCCCGCCGAGCAAGCCGAGCAGCTCCTGGTCGAGGCCGGCTTCGAGGGCGTGCGCTTCCTGCAGGACTACGACCTGTCGGGCGCGCGCGCGATCGGCGAGGGCGAGCGGCCGCTCGGTCCGTACCAGCTGATCGCGGAGCGCTGAGCGAGAGAGCGCCCGGCGCGCGGGTCGCCTTTGCTCCATCGGGCTCGGCTGCGGTAGCCTCGCGCCGCGATGGGACGAAGCCTGCTCGACAAGGTCTGGGATCTGCACAGCGTGCGCGAGCTGCCCGGCGGGCAGACGCAGCTTCTGATCGGGCTGCACCTGATCCACGAGGTCACCAGCCCCCAGGGCTTCCAGATGCTCGAGGACGCGGGCCTCTCGGTGCTGTGCCCGGAGCGCACCTTCGCCACCGTCGACCACATCGTGCCGACGGAGCTGCGGCGCCGGCCGCTTCGCGACGCTCAGGCCGAGGAGATGCTGCAGGCGATCGAGCAGAACACGAAGCGCCACGGCATCCGCTTCTTCCCGATCGGCTCGGGCGACCAGGGGATCGTGCACGTGATCGGGCCGGAGCTCGGGCTCACGCAGCCGGGCCAGACGATCGCCTGCGGGGACTCGCACACCTCCACCCACGGCGCGTTCGGCGCGATCGCGTTCGGGATCGGCACCAGCCAGGTGCGCGACGTGCTGGCCTCGCAGTGCCTGGCGCTGGCGCGGCCGAAGGTGCGACGCATTCGTGTGTCGGGCCGGCTGGGCTTCGGCGTCTACGCCAAGGACGTGATCCTGCACATCATCCGCCGGCTCGGCGTGAACGGCGGGGTCGGCTACGCGTACGAGTACGCGGGCCCGGTGATCGAGCGCTTCTCGATGGAGGAGCGCATGACGATCTGCAACATGTCGATCGAGGGCGGCGCGCGGGTGGGCTACGTGAATCCAGACGCGACCACCTTCGACTACCTGCGCGGGCGGCGCTTCGCCCCCCAGGGCGACGCGTTCGAGCGCGCGATCGGCTGGTGGCGCGGCATCGCCAGCGATGCGGACGCGCGCTTCGACGACGAGGTCGGAATCGACGGGGGAGAGATCTCTCCGACCGTCACCTGGGGCACGAATCCCGGTCAGGCGATCGGCGTGGCCGAGAATCTGCCGCGGCTCGAGGATCTTCCCGACGCCGATCGCTCCGCCGCGGAAGAGGCGTACCAGTTCATGGGGCTCGTCCCGGGGCGGCCGCTCGCGGGCACGCCGATCCAGGTCGCTTTCGTCGGCTCGTGCACGAACGGGCGGATCAGCGACCTGCGCGAGGCGGCGCGCGTGGCGCGTGGCGGAAAGGTGGCGCCGGGCGTGCGCGCGCTGGTGGTTCCCGGCTCCGAGGCCGTGCGCGTCGAGGCGGAGCGCGAGGGCCTGCACGAGATCTTCATGAGCGCCGGCTTCCAGTGGCGCGAGGCGGGCTGCTCGATGTGTCTGGCGATGAACCCCGACAAGCTCGTCGGACGCGAGCTCTGCGCGTCGAGTTCCAACCGCAACTTCAAGGGCCGTCAGGGCAGCCCGACCGGCCGCACGCTCTTGATGAGCCCGGCCATGGTCGCAGCCTCCGCGCTCGCCGGACGCGTGACCGACGTGCGAGAGGTGATGCGATGAGCAAGTCCGGAGCGGCGCGCGTCGTCGGGCACCGCGGCCGCGGCGTGGTCGTGCGCGGAAACGACGTCGACACCGACCAGATCATCCCCGCGCGCTACATGACGTCGATCCGCTTCGCGGGGCTCGAGGAGTTCGTCTTCCGCGACGTGCGCGTGAACGCCGCCGGCGAGCCGAAGGGGCATCCCTTCGACGACCGGCGCTTCCGCGGCGCGTCGATCCTGATCGTGAACAAGAACTTCGGCTGCGGCAGCTCGCGCGAGCACGCGCCGCAGGCGCTGCAGCGCTGGGGAATCCAGGCGCTGATCGGCGAGTCGTTCGCGGAGATCTTCTTCGGCAACTGCGTCGCGCTCGGCATCGTCGCCGTCACCGCCGCGCCCGAGGACGTGGCGAAGCTGATGGACGCGGTCGAGCTCGATCCCGCGCAGGACGTGCAGATCGACCTCGAGAAGCTCGTCGCGACCTGGCGCGGCGGCAGCGCGCCGGTTCGCATGCCCGACGGCGCGCGCAAGCAGCTTCTCGACGGCAGCTGGGACGCGATGGGCACGCTGCTCGAAGCGCGCGAGCAGATCCTCGCCAAGGTCGCCGCGCTCCCGTACGCGCGCGGCTTCTAGAGCAAGAGCCGAACGCCGCGGCCCGCGCGCCAGGCGCTGTGGAACAGGTCGACCAGGCGCAGCAGCGAGCGCTCGAACTCGCGCCGATCGAAGCGAAGCCGGTACTCGACCGGCGCCTCGCCCTCGCTCCGGCCGACGCAGAGCTCGAGCGCGCCGTAGTCGCGCGAGCCGTTCCAGAGCTCGTTCTCGAGCGCGTAGAAGATCCCGATCGCGCGCTCCAGCGCCGAGGGAAAGAGCAGCGCCTCGCGCCCGGGCCCGATCGGGCCGATCTCGAGCGGAAGCTGATTCAGTCGCGACACCGCGCCGAGACACTCGAGCGCGTGACATGCGTTGGGCGGGATCTCGACGCGGGCGAGTCGCGCCTGGGCGTCGTCGTCGAGCATGAGATCGACGATTCCCGCCTCGCCGCTGCGGAAGCCTGGCTGAAGCGACAGCGGTCGTTTCGGGTCGTAGTAGACGATCGTCACCGGCCGGACTCTACACGTGATTGCGAAGCATCAGCTCTTTCGGGTGGGGGTCGAGATAGATCTGGTCGCGCAGGTAGGCGACGTCGAGACGGCGCACGTGGTGGCGAAGCAGCGCGAGCGGCACGACCAGCGGCACGAGCTCGCGACGGTAATCCTCGACCAGCGCCGCGAGCTCGGCGCGATCGGCCGCGTCGAGGCCTTCGCGCAGGTACCCGACCATGTGTTGCAGCACGTTCGTGTGCCGGCGCGAGGTCGCGATCCGCGCGAGCGCGCCCATGAAGCCCTGCTCGTAGCGCTCGCGCAGCTCCGCGCGCTCGAGCCGCTTCGCCTCGGCGACCAGACGGCCGAGCCGGCGGTACTCGACCTCGGAGTGCGCGAGCAGCAGGAGCTTGTGCGCGGTGTGGAATGCGACCAGCTCGCCCACGGTCCAGCGCGCGCGGAACAGCGCGCGAAGCCGCCGGTAGGCGAAGATCCGCTCGATGAAGTTCTCGCGCAGCCCGGCGTCCGCGAGCCGTCCCTCCTCTTCGACGGGGAGCGTGCCGAAGCGCGCGATCAGCGCCGACGCGAACAGGCCGCGACCGTTTCGCGTCGCCTGGCCGCTCTCGTGCCAGACCTTCACGCGGTCCATGCCACAGCTCGGCGAGTCCTTCTTGAGCACGTAGCCGCAGAGCTCGAACGCATCGAGCGCGTGGACGCGGCGCGCCGAGTGCGTCGCCATGCTGCGCGTGTGGTCGGCGCCGGTTCGCGGCTCGACCAGGCGCAGCTCGTCGCCGCTCTGCACCAGCCGGATCGACGGCCGCGGAATGCTCATGCCGACCTCGACCTCGGGGCAGATCGGCACCCACTCGACGTAGCTGCCGAGCACGTCGGTGAGGAAGCGGTCTCGCTTGTGGCCGCCGTCGTGGCGTACCTCGCGCCCGAGCAGGCAGGCGGAGACCCCGAGCTGCAGCGGCGTGTCGTCGGCGAGCCAGCGATCGGTCACTGCACCGCTCCGGCCGCGCGCGCCTCGCGGAAGCGCGACAGCGCCCGCTCGCGTGCGAAGGCGTGGTCGACGATCGGCGGCGGATAGTCGGGCGCGCGCTCCGGGCCGAGCCACGGGCGATGCGCGCTCGCGCCCGCCAGCCTTCGCAGCTCGGGGACCCAGCGCCGCACGTACTCGCCGTCGGGATCGAAGCGCTCGCCCTGCGCGACGGGATTGAAGATCCGGAAGTACGGCTGGGCGTCGGTGCCCGTCGACGCCGCCCACTGCCAGCCGCCGTTGTTGCTCGCCGGGTCGCCGTCCACGAGTCGCTGCATGAACCACCTCTCGCCCTGTCGCCAGTCGATCAGCAGATCCTTGCAGAGGAAGCTGGCGGCGACCATTCGCGCGCGGTTGTGCATCCAGCCGCTCGAAGCCAGCTCGCGCATCGCCGCGTCGACGAACGGATAGCCGGTGCGGCCCTCGCGCCAGGCGCGCAGGCCGTTCGCGTCCGGCTCCCAGCGCACGGCCGACAGCTCCTTCCGGAACGCGCCCCGAAGCACGCGCGGGTTCTCGGCCAGGATCGCGTGGTAGAACTCGCGCCAGACCAGCTCGTCGGCCCACTTCGAGACTCCGGGCGAACGCCGCGGGTCGGAGCGCGCGGCCTCGAGCGCGCGCGCCAGACACGTCCGAACCGAGATCGTGCCGAAGCGCAGGTGTGGCGAGAGCCGCGACGTTCCGTCTTCGGCCGGAAGATCGCGACGCCAGGCGTAGTCCGCGATCGAGCGCTCGAGGAAGCCGTCGAGCCGGCGCTCGGCGGCGGCGCTTCCGCCCGTCGGAATCTCGGCCGCATCGCTCGTCAGATCTAGCGCCGGCTCGGAGCCGACGGCCAGAGCGCTCGGCGGCGCTGGAAGTCCCGGCGCCGGCGCGGGCCGCGCCGGCGCGTCGCGATGGCGCTTCCACCAGGCGCGGCGGTACGGGCTGTACACCGAGAAGGGTCGGCCCGCGAGCGTGCGGACCTCCTCGGCCTCGAACACGACGCGATCCTTGTGAGTCTCGACGCGAACACCGAGCTGCGACAGCTCCCGCTCGACCGCCGCGTCCCGCCGGGTCGCGAACGGGCCGTAGTCGCGATTCCAGACCACGAGCTCCGCCCTGCACTCGCGCGCCACTCGCGGAATCTCGAGCTCCGGAATTCCGGCGCGCAGGAGCAGACGCGAGCCGCGCGCCTCGAGGTCGCGCGCGAGCCGACGCACGCAGTCGACCATGAATCGAACGCGCGGCGCGCCCGCGTTCGCGACCAGACGCGGGTCGAAGACGAAGACGCAGGCGAGCTCGTCTGCGCGCTCCGCCGCCGCTCGCAGCGCCGTGTTGTCGCGCACGCGCAGATCGCTGCGAAACCAGTGCAGGGCGCACAGGCTAGTCATGGCGACACGGCCTCGTGTGGGCGATCCTCGGGCGACGATGGACACCCCCGCAGGCGAGTTCGCGGTCAAGGTCCTGTACGACGGTGAATGTCCGCTCTGCGCGCGCGAGATCGCGTTCCTGCGCCGTCGCGATCGCCGCGGCCGGATCGACTTCGAGGACATCGCCGCGCCCGGGTTCGATCCGGCGCGCTACGGGCTCGATCACGAGGCGGTCATGAGCCGGATCCACGGCGTGCTTCCCGGCGGCACCGTCATCGAAGGCGTCGAGGTCTTCCGACGCCTTTACGCGTCGGTCGGACTCGGCTGGCTGGTGGCGCCCACGCGCTGGCCGATCCTGAGCGGACTGTTCGAGCGGGCGTACCGCGTCTTCGCGCGCAATCGCCTGCGCTGGACCGGCCGCGCCGACGCCGCCTGCACCAGCGACCGCTGCGAGCGAACTCACGCCTGACTCACGCGGGAAGCGCGCCCAGGATCGGTGTCGACCGGCTCTCGCGCTTGTCGAGCACGATCTGGGCAGAGGCGATCCTCCGCTCGCTGAAGCCGGCCTCGCAGTACGCGAAGTAGAGCTCGAAGCTGCGCAAGAGCTCTTCGGGATGGCCGAGCTCGCGGATCGCATCGAGGCTCGCCACGAAGCGCTCGCGCCAGCAGCGCAGCGTCCGCGTGTAATGCGGAGTCAGATCCTCGACGTGCACGATGCGCAGATCGCTCGCGCGCGCGCTCGAGCTCGTGATGGCGCCGAGCGACGGCAGACAACCGCCCGGGAAGACGTGCCACTTGATGAAATCGACCGTGTCGCGCGCGGATTCGTACGAGTTCTCGTCGATCAGGATCGCCTGCAGCGCCATCCGTCCGTCCCTTGCCAGTCGCTCGGCGCAGGCGCGGAAGTATGCGTCGAAGTAGCGGTGCCCGACGGCCTCGATCATCTCGATCGACACCAGCTTGTCGTACTGGCCGCGAAGCTCGCGGTAGTCCTCCAGCAGAACCGTGACGCGATCCTGCAAGCCCGCATTGCCGATCCGCTGGCTCGCGAACTCGTGCTGCGCGCGTGAAAGCGTCGTCGTGGTCACGCGGCAGCCGCGGCTTCGCGCGGCGTGAAGCGCGAAGCCGCCCCAGCCGGTTCCGATCTCGAGCACGTGATCCTGGGGCCCGAGCTCGAGCTTGCGGCAGATGCGCTCGTACTTGGCGATCGACGCCTGCTCGAGGGTCGCGTCGTCGCTCTCGAAGATCCCCGCCGAATAGGTGAGCGTGGGGTCGAGGAACCGCGCGAAGAACTCGTTTCCCAGGTCGTAGTGGGCGTGGATGTTCCGGCGGCTTCCGCGCTTCGAGTTTGCGCGCAGCGCGTGTCCGAGCCGCCGCCAGATCTCGCCGATCCGGCCGAGCCCCGCATCGAAGCCGCCGAGCACGTGCGCGTCGCGGAGCAGCAGGCGCAGCAGTCCGACCAGATCGTCCGACTCGAAGTCGCCGCGCAGGAACGCCTCGCAACCGCCCATGCTTCCGCCGAGCACCAGGCTCCGCCAAAGCCGCTCGGCTCGCACGCGGAGCAGGATCGGCGCCGGCGCTGCGTCCGAGGGCTTTCCGAAGTCGAACGATCCGCGCGAATCCTCGACCCGCAGGGCGCCGCTCTCGAGTCGTGAGAGGGCGGCGAACGCCAGGCTGCGACACGGCGACTGAATCATGCGGCCTCCTCCGCTCCCGGGGCTCTGTGCCGCGGGTGCGCGTGGAAACGGACACGACGAAGCGCGAGGCGAAGCGCCTGCCAGTGTATCGCGGCGAGCATGCGTGCGGGCGCGAGCGTCCGGTCTCCTTCAGAGGTCGTGCGCGCTTCGCGGCGGCCCCGGCAGGAAGGCGTTGGTGCGCGCCACGTAGTCCGCGTAGCCCGGTCGCCGCTTCACCAGCGATCGCTCGAGCAGCGTCACGCCGGAGACGCGGCGCAGCAGAACCGTCATCACGATCGGGCCGACGATGGAGTAGATCCCGCCGGGAGCTCCGAGCGCGATCACGAACAGCCCCCACCAGACCACGCAGTCGCCGAAATAGTTGGGATGGCGCGTGTAGCGCCACAGGCCGCGATCCATCACGCGGCCGGCATTCGCAGGATCCGCCTTAAAGCGCGCGAGCTGCGCGTCGCCCACGCTCTCGAAGAACATCCCGACCAGCCACAGGCCCGCGCCGAGCGCGTCGAAGACGCCGAGCGCTTCCGGCGTCGGCGACGCTGGCGAGCCCTTCGAGGCCGCTGTGCGCGACGAGCAGCACGTCGGCGTCGGCGGCCGCGTCGAGCAACGCGAGCGGCCCGGCGCTGCGCGGAGGGAGCACGGCGACCAGCTTGCGCGCGCGCGAGCAGCTCCGGTCGATCCGAATCCGCGAGCAGCGCGAGCGCGCGCACTCGTCTGGCGGGAGTGAAGCGCGTGCCTTCGGGGTAGATCAGCACGCCCTCGTCGCTGCCCAGGTCGCGTCCCAGCGCGCGGATCGCGTCGATCTCCGCAGCGCTCTCGCCGCGACCGCGTCGGATGAACGCGTTCGGCAGGCGCTGCCCCACGACGTCCAGGCACGGATCCCAGAGCAGCTCGCGCTTCAGCACGTAGCGGAGTCGCAGCCCGCGCCCGCCGAGAAGCACCGCGGGGAGCAGCGTGTCCGCCAGGCTGGCGTGCCGCATCATCACGATCACGGGACCCGGCGTCGCCGCGTCGGCGCCCTCGACTTCGAGCGTGAGCCGGAAACAGCGCGAGGCCGCGCGGAACAGGCTCTCGGCCCACCAGCGCTGAAGTCGCTCGTGCGCGGAGCGGCTCCGCTCGGCGCGAAGGCGCGGAAACGCGAGCCCGGCGAGCCACAATCCCCCCGCGCAGAGCAGCCCGATCAGCTCGTAGCCCAGGAAGAACAGCCCGAAGAGCGCCAGTCTGAAGAGCGACCTGTGGCCGCCCGCGATGCGGTCGGCAGCCCAGAGCAGCGGCAGGACGAGCGGCGCGAGCAGGAGCAGGAGCCCGAACGCCAGCGTGTAGGCGCCGATCGACGCTCCGCGGCGCAGCCAGCGCGCGCGCACGGTCTCGAGCGGAGGTGCGCCGCTCGCGCGCGTCGCTCGCGGCCGATCCGCCGCAGGAAGCGGGAGGCACGGCTCTTGGGCCATGTCGAATGTCTAGATTTTTCCTAGACACGTTTCAAGGGCGATCCCCGCGCCCGCGGGCGCCGAGCAGGACCAGGCGCGTCTCCAGCGCGGCCAGGTCGCCGACCGTGACGGTGCCGGCGGGCGTCGTGGGGAGCCGCTCGGCCGTTGCTCCCCCGAGCCAGAGCTCCGTCGTGCGCGGCAGCTTCCGGCGCAGCCAGCGCACCTCGCGCAGCGCGCTCGGCGGGTCGAGCGCGACGATGCCGAGCCCGACCGCCTGCGCGCGCGCGCGCGCGGCCGTGGCGGCGATCTCCTCGGCCGGAAGATCGCAGCCGAGATAGACCACTCGGACGCCGTGCTCCTGCGCGCAGAGAGCCACCATCAGGATGCCGAGCTCGTGCTGCTCCCCGGCGGGTGTCGCAAGGACCAGGCCACCGCCACCGCTGCCGCCGGCACGCTGGGCGCGCCCGAGCACGCCGCGAAGGGCCGCGCTCGCCACGTGCTCGTCGCTCGTGCACAGATCGCCGGCCTCCCAGCGCGAGCCGATCTCGCGCAGGAACGGCAGCGCGACGGTCTCCAGAAACGGCCGCACACCGAGCGCGGAGAGCTGAAGTCCGAGCTGCCGTTCGACGGCGGCGACGTCGAGGCGCTCGAGCGCGGCGAAGAGCTCCTCCAGTCGCGCTTGCTCCGCCGCGGCGGGCCGCGCCGTTCGCGCCGCGAGGTCGCGGTTGGAAAGCGCAGCCAGCTCGCCGATCCGGTGCCCGGCCGCTACGGCGGCCGCGAGCAGCCGCAGCCGCGTCACGTCCTCGGCGCTGTAGCGCCGGGTGCCACCCTTGCTGCGCGCGGGAGCGATCGCGCCGTGTCGGCGCTCCCAGGCGCGGAGCACGTGTTCGCTCAGCCCGGTGAGCCGGACCACCGCACCCACGGAAAGCTCCGCGCTCGCGTTGCGATGGCTCATCGTTCCCCCTGCGCGCGCACGGGCATCTGCATCCGCCCGCGGAAATCCCAGCTCGAGACGCGCGCCGGAGCGATCCGGATCGCCACCTCGTCGACGCGACGCGAGAGCAGCCAGTCGGCGAACTCGGACGAGTCTCCGCCCAGATAGCGCAGCGCCAGCCGGTGCAGCACGCGCTTCCCTTCCGAGGGCCGCAGCTCCGCGGTGCCCCGACCCCGCACGCCGAAGTACGGCGGCGCGTTCGGCGCGACCTCGAACGCGCAGCGAGGCTCGCGTTCGAGCCACTCGGCCACGCGCGAGCGCGCGGGCGTGGCGCACCAGAGCGCTCCGCCTTCGTACTCGAACCAGAGCGAGACGACCGCGGGCCATCCCGAGGTGTCCAGGCAGCCGAGCCGAACCGGCACCACGCTCGCCCGCAGGTGCGCCTCGATCGTCTCGAGGTCCCATGGCCCCGTCGTGGTCATTGCGCCTCCGGCGGCTCAACGCCGCTCTCGTCCGGATCATAGCTAGATCTTATCTAGACATGCGAGCCGAGCGGGCCGCTCGGCTCGTCCCGCCGGGCCGAAGCGGTACACTCCGGCCACGCAAGCCAGAGGAGCCGGATCAGCCATGAGCGAAGCGCGACGTGTGGTCGGGGAGCTTTCGGTCGACGCGAACAATCTCTACCGCGAGGAGAGCTACACCGACCTGAAGGTCGCCTCGCTGAAGCGCCTGGTGCCGGTCACGGTGGCGGGCGAGCCCGATCCGTCGCGCCAGCCGCGCTGGATCGCCCAGACCCAGCTCATGTCGCAGGTCGGCCCGGTGCCGGTCTCGTGTCTGATCGAGGCCACGACCCTGCAAGAGGCAATCGCGAAGTTTCCCGAGGCCGTGGGCCGCGCGGTCGAGGAGATGATCGAGGAGGCGCGCGAGATGCAGCGCTCCGAGGCGTCCCGAATCGTCGTGCCCGACGCGGCCTCGATGCGAAAGATCATCAGCTGAGCGCCATGGCTCCGCTTCGCAGGGGCGCCGCCGCGACCGTCGCAAGCTTCGCGCTGCTTCTCACCAGCGCGTGTCTCACCGTGGGCCGGCCGTTCCCGACGGACGCCGTCGGCCAGCTCCAGATCGGACAGACCACGCGCGACGAGGTCCATCGGATCTTCGGCGAGCCGTGGCGCGCGGGCGTCGAAGACGGGCGGCGCACCTGGACCTACGGCCACTACCGCTACAAGCTCTTCGGCACCACCGAGACGCGCGACCTCGTGGTCCGGTTCGACGCCCGTGGCGTCGTCGTCTCGTACACCTTCAACGCCGCGCCGCCGCTCGACGGAGCCGTCGACCGCTAGCGCCGGCCGAGCTCCGACAGCGCCTTCTCGACCGAGCCGCCGGCCGCGTCGAGCGCGCGCTCGGCCTCGGCCGGCGACACGGCCGCGAGCTCGCACAGGATGCGCACGCCGCGCTCCTGCAGCTTGGTGTTCACCGCGCGAAGTCCCGTCATCAGGTTCCCCTGAACGCGCCCGAGCTTCACCATCACGGCGGTCGAGAGCGTGTGCAGGATCATCTTCTGGGCGAGTCCGCCCTTCATTCGCGTGGAGCCCGCGATCACCTCCGGGCCGACCACCGCGACGATCGCGATCTCCGCGCGCGTGGCGAGCGGTGAGTCGGGCACGCAGGTGATCCCGATCGTGCGCGCGCCGAGCCCCCGGGCGTGCTCGATCCCGGCCAGCGCGTACGGCGTTCGGCCGCTCGCCGAGAGCGCGACCAATGCGTCGCCGCTTCCGAACGCGAGCTTTCCGAGCTCGCGCACCGCGGCGCCGACGTCGTCCTCGGCGCCCTCGACCGCGCCGGTCAGCGCGGGCGCGCCGCCGGCGATCAGCGCCTGCACGCGCTCGGGATCGAGTCCGAACGTCGGCGGGATCTCGGCCGCGTCGAGCGCTCCGATCCGCCCGCTGGTGCCCGCGCCCAGGTTGATCCAGCGCCCGCCGGCCTCGAGTGTGGCGACCAGCGCCTGGCAGGCGCGCTCGATCGCGGGTCGCGTCTCGCGCACCGCGACCGCGACGCGCGCGTCCTCGTCCAGGATGCGCGAGACGAGCTCGGCGATCGGAAGCCGGTCGAGGTCGCGCGTGCGCGGGTTCGGCGCCTCCGTCACCGGTCCGCCCGGGGCGGGCTTCTTCGCCTCTGCCATCTAGAATCCCGCTCCGTGGCCTTCCGCTGCGATCCCGCGACACTGGCGCGCCTGGAGTGGCAGCGTCTGCTCGACTGCCTCGCCGCGCAGGCCGCGACCGCGCGCGGCGCCGAGGCGCTTCGCGCCGTCGCATTCCCGCCGACGCACGGAAGTGTAGTCGAACGGCTCGCCGAGACCAGCGAGGCCCGCGAGCTCATAGACCGCGGCCGCGAGCCGGGCTTCGGCGGCGTCGCCGATCTGCGCGCAGAGGTCACCGAGATCGCGCGCGGCCGGACGCTCGCAGCCGGCGAGCTCGCGAAGCTTCTCGCCACGCTCGAGGCCTCGCGGCGGGTGGGAGAATCGCTGGCGCAGAGCTCGCAGATCGCGCCGGGGCTCGCCGGCCTCGCGCAAACCCTCCCCGATCTGCGCGCGCTCGAGCAGGCGCTCGCCCGCGTCGTCACTCCCGCCGGCGAGATCCGCGAGGACGCGAGCCCTGAGCTCCGCCGCCTGCGCCGGCGCGTGCGCGATCTCGAGGGCGAGGTCGAACGCCAGATGGCGCGGCACCTGCGCGATCCCGACGTGCAAGCGCATCTTCAGGACTCCTACTCGACGTTTCGCGAGGGCCGGCCGGTTCTGCCCGTTCGCGTCGATTCGCGCCAGCGCGTGCGAGGGATCGTACACGACGTCTCATCGAGCGGAACGACCGTCTTCATTGAGCCCGACGAGGTGGTGGAGGTCGGCAATCGCCTGCGCATCGCGAAGACCGAGCTCACGCGTGAAGTCGAGCGACTTCTGCGCGAGCTCTGCGACGCGGCTCGCGAGCGCAGACTCGAGCTCGAGGGAATGGGCGCCACGCTCGAGCTGCTCGATGCCGCGTTCGCGCGCGGCCGCCTGTCGGGAAAGTCGCTCGGAGTCGCGCCCGACGTTTCGACCGACGCGGAGCTCGACCTACGCGGCCTGCGCCACCCGCTGCTGCTGCTCGAGGCCGGACTCGCGCCCGAGGACGTGGTTCCGAACGACCTCGCGCTGCTCGGGGCGGCGCGTTGCCTGGTCATCTCCGGACCGAACGCGGGCGGGAAGACCGTCGCGGCGAAGGCGGTGGGGCTCGCGGTGCTCTCGGTCCGGGCCGGGCTTCACGTCGCGTGCGAGCCCGGAACTCGCGTGCCGATCCTCGACGCGGTCTTCGCGGACATCGGCGACGAGCAGGACCTGCGTTCGGGGCTCTCGACCTTCTCGGCGCGGATGGCGAACCTGGCGGCGATCGTCGAGCAGGCGGACTCGCGCACGCTCGTGATCGCCGACGAGATCGGCGAGGGCACCGAGCCCGGCGAAGGCGCGGCGCTGGCGCAGGCGATCCTCGAGGCGCTGGTCGCGAAGGGCAGCTACGTGCTCGCGACCACGCACTTCAACCGGCTGAAGGAGCTGGCCGCGGGCGATGCGCGCTTCCTGAATGCGAGCGCCGAATTCGACTTCGCGACGCTGCTTCCCACCTTCAGGATCCACGCGGGCCAGCCGGGGTCGAGCGGCGCGATGTGGGCGGCGCAGCGGATGGGCCTGCCCGAGCCGGTGGTCGAGCGAGCGCGTGAGCTCCTGGATCGAGAGGACTCGCGTCTCGAGGCGCTGACGCGCGGGCTCTCGGAGCTGCGCCAGGAGCTCGAGGCGGAGCGGCTCGAAGCGCTGCGCATGCGCGCAGAGGGAGAGGCCGCGCGCGAAGCGTACGAGACCCGACTCGCGGCGCTGCGCAGCGCGCGCGAACAGGCGCTGGCGGCGATGAAGGCGGACCTCGAGAGCGCGTTCGCGCGCGCGCGCGCGGAGATCGCGCACGTGGTGCGCGGGCTGCAGCGCGGCGAGAGCGAGCCCGGACCGGAACGGGGCCGCGATGCGAACGCGGCGCGCGGCGCGCTCGAGCGGATTCGCGAGCGCACCGCCTCCGCGGAACGCGCGCACGCAGAGGTGCCCGCGCCGGAGACGACGCCCGCGGTCGATCTCGCCGCGCTCGGGCCCGATGCGCGCGTCGAGATCCGCGGGATTCCCGGCATCTGCGTCGTCGTCGCCGCGCCCGATCGGCGCGGTCGCGTGGCGGTGCGCGTCGGCGGCGTGCGCACGGTCGTGCCGGCCGGGCGGATCGCGCGCGTGCTCGCGGCCGGGTCCGCGCCGGCGCCGTCGTCGCGAAGCTCGCGGATCTCGGTGGAGCGTGCGGAAGACGGCGAGCCTGCACGGCTCGACTGCGACCTGCGGGGCTTGCGCGTGGACGAGGCGGTCGAGCGCGCCGAGGCTGCACTCCAGCGACTGCTCGGCCGCGGCGGCGGTCGCATCGTCTTCATCCACGGGCACGGAACGGGCGCGCTCCGCGATGCGATTCGCGCCTGGCTGCGGATCGCGCCGGGCGTGGGCAGCTTCGCGCCCGGAGATCCGCGCGAGGGCGGAAACGGCGTGACGGTGGCTACGCTCGCGGACTGAGCGCGCCTGGCTCGGCGGCCGCGCGCAGTCCCGACGCGAGCTCGCCCTCGAGGTGCGGCGCCACGAGCCAGTCTCCGGCGAGAGCCACGCGGCGCCCGGGCCGATTTCGCATCGATTCGCGCAGCACTTCGAGCGCGCGGTAGTGGCCGACGGAGAACGCCGGGAGCGCGCGCGGCAGCCGGTGCAGCCGACGAGCTTCGATCGCGCCGGAAAGGCCGGGAACCAGCCGCGCCGCGGATTCGATCAGGAAGTGCGCGATCTCGTCGTCGGGCCGGTGGCCGTGCCGCGCGAAGAGGCTCGGCCGCGCGACCAGGTGCAGGAGCCGGAGCCCGCGCGCGTCCGCGGGCGTCGCGTCGATCACGCCGGCGAGCTCGCCGCCCGCGCGCTCCGGAACGCACAGCACGCGAGCCGGAAGCTCGACACCGGGTCGTGTCGCCAGCGCGAGCGCGAGGCCCGATCCGGCCTCGAGCTTCCCGGCCGCCGCACGCTCCGCGGGCGATGCGTCGGGCAGCAGGCGCATCGCCTCGTCCGAGCCGACGGCGAGCAGAACCGCGTCCGCCGCCAGTCGTTCGCCGCTCTCGAGCCGAGCA
This sequence comes from Deltaproteobacteria bacterium, assembly GCA_016875225.1. Taxonomy (NCBI): domain Bacteria; kingdom Pseudomonadati; phylum Myxococcota; class Myxococcia; species Deltaproteobacteria bacterium. Next base: position 13,542 of record VGRW01000041.1, on the reverse strand, counting down.
CCTCGGCCGTCGGTGTCGATCGCGGCGACGCGCGCGCCGGTGCGGATCTCGGGCGCGCGAGCCGCGAGCGCGTCGACCAGGGCCGCCGCGCCCGGGACCAGATCGAGGCCGATCTCCGCGCGCCCGTCGAGCAGCGCGAAGAGCAGCTCGCGACTCGTCTGCGCGGCATCGCTGCCGAACGCCGTCGCGAAGAGCGGCGCGAGGAACGCGTCGAGCGCGCGCCGGCCCAGGTACACGCGACAGAAGTCGGCGATGCTGCGGTCGTCGAGCCGGGTCGACCGCTCCGGCGCTTCCGGGTCGATCTCGGAGCCGAGCCAGCTCGAAAGGAGCGAGAGCCGCCGCAGACGCGGCGCCGCAAGCGGCGAGCGCCGCATCCATTCGCACGCTCGCGTCGATCCGGTGATCACGTGATCGCCGCGAAGCCAGCCGACGCGCGAGAGCGGGATGCGCGCGATCGCGGAGCCGAAGCCGAGCTCGGCTTCGAGCTCCGTGTACGCGCGCGCCGCCCGCGGCAGGAACGACGGCCAGCGCTCGCAGGCGATGCCCGCGAGAGTCTCCGTGGCGTGCTTGCCGCCGATGCCCGCGCTCGCCTCGAGCACGAGCACGCTTCGGCCGGCTGCGGCGAGTCGGTGCGCGGCGACCAGGCCCGAGAGCCCGGCGCCGACGATCAGCACCCGCTCAGGCGGGAGTGAGCGAGACATCGACGCCCAGGCGCCCGCCGCTCTCCTCGAGCGCCTTGGCCAGCCGCGCGGGATCGAGCGACTCGGGCACCTCCGCGAGCACGTTCATTCGATACAGCGCGGCGCCCGACGGCGAGGGCAGCGAGCTCGAGCGCAGGTCCGCGATGTTCACGTGCAGGTCGGCGAGCGTCCTGCAGATTCCCGCCACGATTCCGGCTCGGTCCATGCCTTGCGTCTCGATCGCGTACAGACGCGTGCCGGGCGCCGGGACCGGCGGGCGCGGCTCGCCTTCGAGCGGGCGGATGAAGATCGTGAGCCGGTGCTGCCACTCGAGCCGCCGCGCGCCGGCCGCCAGCCGCTGCTCCAGATCCGCGGATGCTCCGGAGCAGAGCAGGATCGCTGCGAACTCGTTGCCGAGAAGCGTCATCCGCGAGTCTTCCAGGTTCGCCTCGCTGTCGAAGACGAGCTGCGCGAGGTCGGCCACGATCCCCGGCCGGTCGCGTCCCACGGCCGAGACGATGAACCACTTCCTCACGTGCATTCCCCCGTGTTCGAGTCGAGCGCGATTGTACGTCAGCCCGCGGCCGGTGACGCGCGTCGTCGCCGGAAGCCGCAAAACGGCGCGCTGTTGCGCATCGGAGTCAGGTCGTCTGCGAGCGCGGAGCCGCGGCGCGAGCGCCGATTCCCGATCGATCCGCCGCAGAATCCACCCGCTACAGCGTGAGCTGCGCGCGGGGTCGGGCATTGGCACGTCGATTGCTCGATCGAGTGCTGCCCGGGGCTCGGTGCCTCGGGCATGGGAGTGCCCGGGCCGGAAACCCCTCCCCTCGCACTGTGCGAGGTTCCGGCCCGGGCTTTCTCTACTTAAGAGGCCCGTCTCCCGCCGACCCGGCGTGGGCTCGACTTGCCGGCGCGAAGTGCCGAAGCTGCAGTCGTGACGACTGGCGGACCGGTTCCGCTCGAGGCGCGCTCGGATCGGGTGCGGCGAGCGATCGTCTTGTCGGGGGGCGGCGCGCGCGGCGCGTACGAGGCCGGCGTGCTGCGCTTCGTGCTGGGCGAGCTGCCGCGTCGGCTCGGCTTCATGCCGCGCTTCGACGTCTACTCGGGAACGTCGGTCGGCGCCGTGCACACCTGCCACCTGGCGGCGATGTCGGACGACCCGGAGGCGGGCGTGCGGCAGCTGGTCGAGGTCTGGCGCCGGATGTCGTTCTCGACCGTGTACCGCTTCGGTGTAGGGGATGCCCTGGGCTTCTCCAGGGCGCTGTTCGGCTTCCTGTCGGGTCGACCCGTGGGCGTGGGCGACGACAAGGACCGCGTTCACGGGCTGCTCGACACATCTCCGCTCGAGCAGCTGGTCGTCGACGAGATCCCGTGGCGCCGCCTGCGGCAGAACCGCCGCGCGGGCCGCTACGCGGCGGTCTGCATCAGCGCCACGGAGATCGCGACCGGGCGCACGGTGACCTTCGTGGACCATCGCGAGCGCGGCGTGCCGACCTGGACGAACGACACCATGCACGTGGCCGCGCCGGCTCGGATCGCGCCCGAGCACGCGCTCGCCTCCGCCGCGATCCCTTTCCTGTTTCCGGCCGTGCGGATCGGCGAGACCTACTACTGCGACGGCAGCCTGCGCCAGCAGACGCCGCTCGCGCCGGCGCTTCGCCTCGGCTCCAATCGCGTGCTGGTGATCGGCCTGCGTCACTCGCGCACGCCCGCGCTCGACGAGCCGTTGGCCATGGAGCGCATCGAGCGCATGCACTCGGCCGGTTTCCTGTTCGGAAAAGTCCTGAACGCGCTGCTGATCGACCGGCTCGAGTACGACCTGGGCCAGATGCGCGTGATGAACCGCGTGCTCCGCGCCGGGCTCGAGCTCTGGGGCGACGACTACCTGGACCAGATCAACGTGCAGGTCGAGAAGGAGCGCGGCCTCGGCTTTCGGATCGTCGAGGACTGCCTGATCCGCCCCAGCGAGGACATCGGGTCGATCGCTGCGCGCCACGTCGAGCGCGTCCGGGCCAGCCCCGATCGGAGCTGGCTCGGGTCGCTGGCGTTCAACGCGCTGACGCGCGGCGCGCCTTCAGACGAGGCCGACCTGATGAGCTACCTGCTCTTCGACGGCGAGTACGCGGCGGAGCTGATCGACCTTGGCTACCGCGACGCGGAGGTCATGGAAGCCGACCTGTTCCGCTTCTTCAGCTCTTGAACTTGATCTCGAGCGACGCGGACTCGCGGGCGCGCTCCAGCGCGTGCTCGATCAGCCGGTCGACCAGCTCGGGAAGCGCGATTCCCGAGGCCTCCCAGAGCTTCGGGTACATGCTCCCGTCGGTGAAACCGGGAAGCGTGTTGAGCTCGTTCAGGTACGGCCGGCCGGTCGAGCGCTCCAGGAAGAAATCGACGCGCGCCATTCCCCAGCACTTGAGCGCGCGGAACGCCCGCAGCGCGAGCGCGCGCATCTCGTCGCTCTGCGCCGGCGAGACGTCGGCCGGGATCAGCAGCTGCGTCGACTCCGCGGCGTACTTCGCCTCGTAGTCGTAGAACTCGGACGCGAAGCGGATCTCACCGAGCACGGAGGCCCGGGGATCGAATCCTCCGAGCACGGCGCACTCGACCTCGCGCGCGTCGACGAACGGCTCGACCAGCACGTCGTGGTCGTAGCGCGACGCGTCCTTGATCGCGGAGACCAGGTGCGCGCGCGAGCGCACCTTGTGCACGCCCACCGACGAGCCGGTGTTGGTCGGCTTGACGAAGACCGGGTAGGGGAACGCTTCCTCGATCGCCTCGATGAAATCGCTGGTGGAGCGCTGCGCGTCGTGGCGGCGGATCTCCCGGCACGGTACGACGGGAACGCCCGCATCGCGGAGCACGGATTTGCTGATCACCTTGTCCATGCACATCGCGGTCGAGAGCACGCCACAGCCGACGTAGGGCATGGCGGCGAGCTCGAGCATTCCCTGCAGCGTGCCGTCCTCTCCGCCGCGTCCGTGGATGATCGGGAAGACCACGTCGAGCGGCGCAGCGAGCGTGGGGCGCGAGTCGTCGCGGCGCAGCAGCTCGAGCCCGGCTCGGAGACCGGCGAAGGCGGTCTGCGCGCGCGCATTCCCGATCACGGCCTCGGGAAGCAGCTCGAGATCGTCCTCGGCCACGTGCCAGCGACCATCGTGGCCTACACCAATCAGCACCGGCACGTAGCGCGACGGGTCGAGCGCCTGGAGGATGGTGGTCGCCGACGTGACGGAGACCTCGTGCTCCGTCGATCGCCCCCCGAATACGATTCCCACGCGCAGCTTCGTCACGCCGCGAGGATAGCAGCGAGCATCGCGCTGTCATTGACACGTTTCGCCGCGCCTCCGTACCCTGGATCGATGAGCCGCGCCGCCGCCGACAGCATCGCCACGAGCGACGCCCTCGCCATGCAGGCGGCGCTGCTGGCGCGGCTTGGCGCTCTGGAGTCGCTCGTCGTCGCCTACTCCGGCGGGGTCGATTCCGCCTATCTGGCCTGGGCCGCGCACCGTTCGCTCGGCACGCGCGCCGTGGCCGTGACCGCGCTCTCGCCGTCGTATCCGCGCAGTCATCGCGAGGCGGCCGAGCGAACCGCGCGCGAGGTGGGCTTCCGCCACGAGTGGATCTCTTCGCGCGAGCACGAGAACCCGGACTACGCGCGGAACGCTCCGGATCGCTGCTACTTCTGCAAGAGCGAGCTCTTCGACCGGCTCGAAGCGCTCCGCGCCGAGCGGGGCATCGCGGCGGTCGCCTACGGAATCAACCGCGACGACACCTCCGACTTCCGCCCGGGGCACCGCGCCGCGCAGGAGCACCGGGTGCTCTCGCCGCTTCTCGACGTCGGGCTCGGCAAGCGCGAGATCCGCGCTCTCTCGGCGGCCGCGGGCTTATCGGCGGCGGAGCTCCCGGCATCGGCGTGCCTCTCGTCGCGCGTTCCCTACGGAAGCCCCGTGACGCCCGAGAAGCTGGCGCAGATCGACCGCGCCGAGGACGAGCTTCGCGCGCTCGGCTATCGACAGCTCCGCGTACGACACCACGGCGATCTCGCGCGCGTCGAGCTCGCGCGCGAGGAGCTGCCGCGCGCGCTCTCGCCCGACGCGCTGCGCGAGATCGGAAAGCGCGTCCGCGCCGCGGGCTTCCGCTGGGTGTCGCTCGACGTCGACGGCTACCGCTCCGGCTCGGCGAACGAGATCCTGCAGATCTCGAAGCCGGATTCGTGAGCACGCGCGAGCTCGTGGCCGCGGGCGCCCCCGTCGAGCAGGGCCGGGCGCAGGGTGGGGCGTTCGCACAGGCGATCTTGCGCGAGCTCTCGCGCCAGCGCCGAGCGCTTCCCTGGCTCGCGCGTCGCGCACTGCTGCGGCGCGTGCGCGCGACCAGCGCGCGAGCGATCGCCACGCAGCTCCCCTGGCAGCGCGAGCGGCTCGAGGGGATCGCACTCGCCTCGCACGCGCCGCTCGGCGGGCTCGAGCTGGCCGAGGCGCTCGATCGCGTGCAGGGCGCGGCGTTCGTCAGCGGAACGGTGTTGCAGGCGGCCTTCGACGTTCCGGCGGAGCTGCGATCCCTGCTCGTGCTTCGCAGCAGTCGGCCCGACGCGGGCGGGTTTCCCAGCGTCGAGCTCGCGCTCGCCCATCTCTCGGGCTGTCTGTGCGGCGTGAACGCGGAGGGCATCGCCGCCGTCTGCGTTCGCGACGGCGCGCGCGACCAGCCGTCGCTGCGCTTTCTCGCGCAGGAGATCCTGTTCCGCGCGCGCGATCTCGACGCGGGCATCGACCACCTGCGCCGGCGCGCCTCCTATGCCGGCGGCACCGGCACGCTCGTGGTCGCGGACGGAACCGGCGCTACGCGAGTGCTCGAGCTCCGGCGCGGCGAGCTCGCCGTCCGCGACGCCTCGCTCCTGCCCGCTCGCGCGGCGGTGCCGATGGTCGAGATCGACACCGCCGCGATCCGCCTGGTCTGGTCGGGCGAGGAGCGCCGCGAGGTCAGCCCGCGCTAGAGTCGTGGCATGGGGAAGAGCCCGTACCTCGAGGGGAACTTCGCTCCCGTCGGGCGCGAGATCGAGGCCGAGAACCTCGTGATCGAGGGCGAGCTGCCGCGCGAGCTCGACGGTCTGTACCTGCGAAACGGCGCGAACCCGCGGCTCGAGCCGCTGGGGCGGTATCACTGGTTCGACGGCGACGGAATGCTGCACGCGATCGAGCTTCGCGACGGGCGCGCGAGCTACCGGAATCGCTGGGTGCGCACGAAGGGCTTCGAGCTCGAGCGCAAACGCGACCGCGCGATCTGGACCGGCGTGCTCGAGCGGCCGCAGTTCGACAACCCCGACGGCCCGACCAAGAACAGCGCGAACACCTCGGTGGTCATGCACGCGGGCAAGCTGCTCGCGCTGCACGAGCAGGGCGAGCCGTACGAGATCGCACTGCCGGGCCTGGAGACGCGCGGACCCTGCACATTTCGGAAGCGCCTGCACCACGCGTTCAGCGCGCACCCGAAGATCGATGCGCAGAGCGGCGAGATGTTCGGCTTCGGCTACAGCCCGGTCGCCAAACCCCACCTGCAGTACTCGGTGATCGCCGCCGACGGCGCGCTCGCCCACACCACCGCGATCGAGCTTCCGATCGGCGTGATGATGCACGACTTCGCCATCACCGAGCGCTACGCGGTGTTCATGAACCACCCCTACACCTACGACGTCCGGCGCATGCTCCGCGGCGAGCCGATCGGGGCGTTCGAGCCCGAGCGCGGCTCGTACCTGGGGGTGCTTGCGCGCCGCGCGTCGGGCGGAGCGATCCGCTGGTTCGCGATCGCGCCCTGCTTCGTCTTTCACACCGTGAACGCCTGGGACGACGGCGAGGCCGTCGTGCTCGAGGTCTGTCACCGCCGCTCGCTGGCGCTCCGCTTCGACGACTCCGGGCCGAGCCCGATCGGCGAGACCCCGGTGCTCTTGCGCTGGCGGATCGATCCGGCTCGCGGCACGGTGCGCGAGGAGCAGCTCGACGACCAGAGCGCGGATCTGCCGCGAATCCACGAGGCCCTGGTCGGCCGACGCGCGCGCTTCGCCTACGCCGCGCGTTTCCGCCGCGACGTGGGCCTGCCGCTCGCGTCGGGTCTGCTCAAGTACGACCTGCTGCGCGGTGGCTGGCAGGCGCACGAGTACGGCCGGAACCGCAACGGCGGCGAGGCCGTCTTCGTGCCGCGACCTGGAGCGCGAGACGAGGACGACGGCCACCTGCTCTCGCTCGTGCACGACGAGGCGGAAGCCCGCTCGGAGCTCCTGGTGATCGACGCGCGGAACGTGACGGGCGAGCCCGTCGCGCGCGTGCATCTGCCCCAGCGAGTTCCGTACGGCTTCCACGGCGCTTGGCTACCGGGCGCCCGGATCGAGGCACGCAGCTGGTTTTCGCCCGATCTTCGGCGTGAGATCGCAGCGCACTCAAGCTCTCGAAGATCCGACCGTAGCGAGAATCAGCGACGGCGCGATGCCGTCCAAGGCTGCGCTCCATGCCACCGCCGAATCCGAGCCATGCGCTCTCCGAGTTCCTGAGCCGCTATCGTGCGGCGCTGGTCATCTTGTCGGGCGAGGCGCGCGGAATGGAGTACCGGCTCGACCAGTCGCGCACCGCGCTCGGCCGCGGGCCCGGAGTCGACCTCGCTCTCGACGACGCGGGAATGCGCTGCCAGCACGCCCTGGTCGAGTTCCGCTCGGGCCACTTCGCGCTTCGCGATCTCGCAAGCTCTGATCCGGAGGCGCTCGAGCTCAAAGATGGCGATCGATTCCGTCTGGGCGCGCACGAGTTCGCGTTCGTGCTCGAGCCGAAGGCCTGAAGCGCGTCTAGTAGCCGCGGAAGTCCTTCGCCGCCAGGTACGCGAAGTACACGCTCGCCACGTGGAGCAGGAAGCCCGGCACCAGGATCGCCCAGTAGCCGAAGCCCGTGGCCAGGAACCAGAGCAGCCCTCCGCCGAGCCGACCTGCGTACACGTGACCCAGGCCGGGCACCAATACCGAGAGCACCGCGGCGACACCGGGGCTGGGCACCCGCGCGACCCGCTCGATCGGTTCGAGGTCGCGATCGTCCACCATCATCTCGTTGCCTCCTCTGCGGCGCTGCGAGAGCAAGCGGCGTGCCGGGCGCCCGCTCTACTCTGAACGGCGCTCGCGACCGCAAGCTGCAGCGATCGGACGACAGGGCAAGGGCGAGCTTGCATCCGCGCGGATCGCGAGTCCGGCGAGCGAGACCGCGAGCCAGAGTCCCGGAAGCGCGGCGAGAGCTGTTGCGGCGAAGAACAGCGGCCAGCCCAGAAGCTCCGCGAGCCAGCCGGCCGACGACGCGAGCACCGTGCGGCCGGTCGCGGCGAGCGAGGAGAGCAGCGCGTACTGCGTGGCCGTGAACTCCGCGTTGCAGAGCTCCGAGAGGTAGGCGACGAAGGCCGCCGAGACGAGGCCGCTGGTGAAGTTCTCGATCGCGACCACGGCGCCGAGCGCCGTGAGGTCGTGCCCGACGTACGCCAGCGCCGTGAAGGCGAAGTTGGAGAGCGCCGCGAACACGCCCGCGCCGACCAGACCGCGCGCGATTCCGCTGCGGAACACCAGCGCGCCGCCGGCCGCGATCCCCGCCATGGTCGCGAGCACCCCGAAGACCTTCACGACGCCTGCGATCTCGAGCTTGCTGAAGCCGAGCTGCACGTAGAACGCGGTCGACATCCCGCCCGCGAGCGCGTCGCCGAAGCGGTAGAGCACGACGAAGAGCAGGATCACGCCCCAGCGCGGGCGCGAGCTGAACTCCGCGAACGGTCTCAGCACCGCCTCGCGCAGGAAGCCCGAGACCGAGCGGGCCTCGAGATTGCGCGGGTGCGGCGGCTCGGGCGTGAGAAGCACCGTGACCAGCCCGACACCAACGAGTGACGCCATGACCAGGTACGCCCTCGGCCAGCCGAAGAGCTCCGCAAGCGCCATCGCGCCCGCTCCGGAGGCGATCACCCCGAAGCGGTAGCCCCACTGCGTCGCGGCCGCGCCTGCACCCTGCTCGTCGGCGTCGAGGAGCTCGATGCGGTAGGCGTCGATCACGATGTCCTGGCTGGCGGAGAGGAACGCGACCAGCGCTGCGAACCCCGCCGTGCGCCAGACGTCGCGCGCCGGATCCGAGGCGCCGAGCGCCGCGATCGCGCCCGCGAGCGCGAGCTGGATCACGACGGACCAGGAGCGGCGCTGGCCCAGCCGAGCCGTGAGCCACGGCAGCGGCACGCGGTCGATCAGCGGAGACCAGACGAACTTCGCGCTGTAGGCGACGCCGACCAGCGCGAACAGGCCGATGTCCACCAGCGAGACATGCGCCTCGGCGAGCCAGGCCTGCAGCGTCGCGCCGGTGAGCGCCAGCGGCAGACCGCTCGCGAATCCCATCGCCAGGATCGCCAGCAGGCGCGGGTTGCCGTACACGCGCAGCGCCTGCGCCCACGTGTTCATCGCAAGCTCGCTTCGGGTTCACGAGGACGCATCTTCGTCCTCATCGGCGCGGGCTCACGCCGGATTGACGAGAAAAGTCCCCAAGCGGAAGCCGCGACCCGCGGCGAGCGCCGCCGCCGCGGTCACGGGCTTCTCGAGCGACGCGAATGCGCCGCCAAAGACGGCGAAGCGCGCCGCGCCGGCGGCGTCGGCGGCGTCGAAGGCGACGCGTTGCGACTCGCGCACGTCGTCGTGCTCGTAGGTCGCCAGGTACCAGGCGCGCCCCGGCGCGAGCGGCACGGCCTTCACCACCAGCGCGTCGTGGCGGACGATCGCGAGCCAGCCGGTCTCGCCTTCCAGCGGAACGACGCCTGCGATCCGCGGGGTCTGAAGCGAGTCCTTCTCGTAGTCCAGCGCGAGCAGCGACTGTGCCAGCGCGTCGCGCGGCGGTACTCCCATCGCGATCTTCTCCGCGATCGGATCGGTGTGACTGCCGTTGGTCGCCACCGCGAACTCTCCCGCGATGCGCACGGCGTTGTAGGCGATGTACGGGTTCTTGTGCAGATCGCCCTCGTGCCCGGGCCGCGGAACGATCGCGAGCCGCCCGTCGACCTCGACCGCCATCCGGTTGGGGAACGAGCGCGACGAGACCCGGTACAGCGCCGCGTTGGCCCCGGCACGATTTCGACCCACCGCGACGATCCTGCCGACGTACATGCGCTAGCCTCACGCTCGAGAGTGCGTGTCGATCATAGCCGGAGCCGCTGCCGGGCGCGCGCCGGCGGGAGGATCCATGACCACCTACCTGCACGAGGGGATCGCTCTCTATCTGGACCGACGGATCGACTGGGACGACTACTTCCGACTGCGGAAGGGCGATGCGGTCGACGTCCTTGCCGAGCGTGCGGCGCTTCGCGGGGTGCTCGAGACCTGCGCGGAGATCTGCGCCTCGCTCGAGCCCGCGTCGCGCGCGGGCTGGTGGCAGGCCGCGACGCTCGAGGACGGCCGCGTCGAGCCGCCCGCGCACGTGCGCGACGGCTACGAAAAGCTGCGCGACGCGGGGCTGGTGGCGTTCGGGATCTCCGAACGCTTCGGCGGCTTCGAGCTTCCCACCACGATCGCGAACGTGATCCTGCAGATGATCTCGCGCGCGGACGCCGCGCTGATGACGGTGATGGGACTCCAGGCCGGCGTCGCCGAGGACATCCAGCGCTACGCGCCCGAGGAGCTCTGCCAGCGCTACCTGCCCGGCTTCGTCTCGGGAGAGCTGCAGGGCGCGATGGACCTGACCGAGCCGCAAGCCGGCTCGGACCTGGGCGCGATCTCGACGCGCGCCGTCGAGGACGCGGGTCGGTTCTTCCTGGACGGCCAGAAGATCTTCATCACCAACGGCGGGGCGGAGATCCACTTGGTGCTCGCGCGCGACGCCGACACCTTCGAGCTCTCGAAGGGAACCACCAAGGGGCTCTCGCTCTTCCTCTGCCCGCGCACGCTCCCCGACGGGAGCGCGAACCGCATTACCGTCGAGCGGCTCGAGCACAAGCTCGGCATCCACGGCTCGCCGACGGCGGCGGTCCGTCTCGAACGCGCCGAGGCCTGGCGGATCGGCGTGAAGGGCGACGGCTTCCGCGCCATGCTCGATCTGATGAACAACGCACGGCTGGGCGTGGCCGCGCAGGGCGTGGGAATCGCCGAGGCCGCGGTCGTCGAGGCGATCCGCTACTCGCGCGAGCGAAAGCAGTTCGGCATGCCGATCGGCGACCAGCCGCTGATGAAGAGCCTGCTCTCGAGAATGGTCGTGAGCCTGGAAGGCAGCCGGGCGCTGCTGTACCGCGTCTCGGCGCTCGTCGATCGCAACACCGCGATCCAGGCCGCGCTGGCGCGCGAGACGACGCTCTCGGAAGCGGAGCGCGCCGAGCTCGGCCGCGGCTTCGAGCGCAACCAGACGCAGATCCGCCTGTTCACGCCGCTCGCCAAGTACCTGGCCACGGAGAGCTGCGACTCGATCACGCGCGACGCGATCCAGGTGCACGGCGGAATCGGCTTCATGGCGGAGTCGACCGTCGGCAAGCTCCACCTCGACGGCATCATCACCACGATCTACGAGGGCACCAGCGAGATCCAGGTCAGCTTCGCTCTGAAGGAGATCGGCAAGGGCGCGCTCACGATCGTCTTCGACGAGCTGCGCAAGGAGCTCGGTGCGCTCGGGCAGGCGGCGCTGCGCCCGTTCGCCGAGCGGGTCCTGGCGGGAATCGAGCGGATCGAGGAGTCGTCCGTCGCGCTGATCCGCGACTTCGGCTACGCGCTGCTCTCCGCACAGGCCGTCGCAGAGATGGTGATTGCAGTGATCGTGGCGACGGAGTTACTCCGCCAGGCCGACATCTCACCAGACCGGACAGAGCTCGCAGCGCGATGGGTTCACATGAAGATGCTGGAGCTCGAGAGCCATGCGCGCCGGGTCATCGACGGTGACGCGGGTCGGATCGAGCGCTGCGAGAAGATCGTCCGACTCTGGAGCGAGTGACTCCGTAGATCCGGATCAAGGCCGCACTCCGCCTCGCCGAATCACACTCGGGTGGCGCCGGCACGACCTGTCGGCGCCGCGACCCGAGGGAGAGACATGTCGTGAAGGCGGCCCTGCTGGGTCTCGCGCTGGCCGTCGCGTCGCTCGATGCGTTTGCCGACGAGGCGGCGCTCGAGAACGCACGTTCGCTCGTTCTGGAAGCGCGGCTGCCGCAGGCGGTCGACGCGTACTCCGCGATCCTCGCCCGCTCGCCTGCGGAGCGGGAGCCCAGGCTCGAACGCGCCCGAACGCTCGCCTGGCTCGGCCGTCACGACGAAGCGCTCGCCGATCTCGACCTGCTTCTCGAGCGCGATCCCGACGACGCCGATGCGTCGATCGCGCGCGCGGCTTCTGGGCTGGATGGGTCGCGCGGCCGAGGGCGAGGCGCAGCTGCTGCGCGTGCTCGAAGCGAGGCCGACCGACGTCGACGCGTTGCTCACGCTCGAGGATCTGCGGCGCTGGCAGGGGAGCGGGACGGAGGCGCCCGCGAAGCAGGCGACACCCGAATCGGCGCCGCGCGATCGCCGCGCGCGGCTCGACGTCGGCCTGCAGCTCGACGCTCTCGACGGCGACCGCAGCGACTGGTGGCACGCCGACACGTTCCTCTCGGCTCCCGTCTCCGAGACCGTCGTGCTCCGCGGCGGCATCGACCAGTACCGCCGCTTCGACGAGAACGCGACGCAGGCGACCCTCGGCGCGCTGTTTCGCCTGCCGCAGGGATGGTCCGTCGACGCGCGCGCGACCACGGGCTTCGGCGCGGAGGTCGTCGCGCGCAGCGTTCTCGACGTGGAGCTGGCCCGAAGCCTGGGCGAGCGCGTCACCTCGCGCCTGCGCGGCCGCTACTCGCGCTTCGCGGGAGACATCGACTCGATCTCCGTCTCGCCGGGGCTCGAGCTCTTGCCGCTTCCGGAGCTGCGCGTGACCGCCCGCTACTACCTGACGCGCATCACCGGGGGCCGGACGGGGCACACGGGGTCGCTGCAGCTGGATCTGGTCCCGGAGTCACGCGTCAGCCCCTACGCGTTCGGCGCCTTCGGGACCGAGGTCTTCGCCCCGACCACCGTCGACGAGGAGCGCTCGCGCGCGCGAATCCTCACGCTGGGGACGGGTGTGCGCTTGCTGCTCCGGGACGATCTCGGTCTGCGTCTTTGCATCGAGTACGAGGACCTTCGATCCACCTACGAGAGGCTCGGCGTGGGCGCCGGTCTCTTCGTGAAGTTCTGAACCGATGCTGCTCACCGACTTCCACGACGAGCTCGTCGCGATCGTCTTCGGACTCCTGGCCGGGATTCTCGCGATCCTGACCGGAACGCTGCTCCACCACGGCTGGATCGCGCGGCGAATGCGCGCGGACGCCATCCGCGCGTCCACGCTGCTTCCGCTCGTCTGCGCCTGGATCTGCGATCCGGCGCGGTGCGAGCCGACACTCGACGAGATCCGAGCTTCCGATCGCCGCAGGATCCTGCCGATGCTGATCCAGCTCGCGCTCGATCTCCGCGGCGACGAGTCGGCGCGGATCGGCGAGCTTGCCGTCGCGATCGGACTCGCAGACGCGGAGTCCCGGCGGCTTCGCTCCTGGCGCGTGACGGCCAGGGCCGAAGCCGCGAAGAATCTCGGTCTCCTCCGCGTGCGCAGCGCGCTTCCCGCGCTGCTCCGGCTGGTGAAGACGGACCCGCACTTCGAGGTGCGACACGCGGGCGCGTGGGCGCTAGGAGCCTGACCCAAGACTCTCTCGCGCGCTAGCATGGCGAGGATGGGTGAGAGAGGCGATTTCAAGGGGTACGAGCAACACCAGGGTTTGTTGCTTCCGGTATATATCAGCGACGCTCTGGATCGTTCGGACGTGACCTTCTTCATCGACGAAG
>VGRW01000040.1 GCA_016875225.1 Deltaproteobacteria bacterium | reverse complement strand
GGTGCTCGGCGACGCAACGAGAGCGCGCGAAGCGCTCGAGCAGGCGATTCCGCGCGGGCCGTTCTCGCGTCCGGAGAACGCTCTCGCCCGCCTCGCCGAGCTCGAGAACGCCCCCGCGAGGCGTTGACTTCGAACCCGGCCGCCGTACCATCGGCCGCGCCTGGCACTCCGTCTACGAGAGTGCCAACCAACCGAACTCGCGAGGGAGAACGCAACCATGAAGATCCGACCGCTCCAGGATCGCATCCTGCTGCGTCAGGTGGAGGGTGAGACGAAGACCGCCGGGGGAATCATCATCCCCGACAGCGCCAAGGAGAAGCCCCAGGAGGGCATGGTCGTCGCGGTCGGCAAGGGCAAGATCCGCGACGACGGCAAGCTGACACCGCTCGACGTCAAGGCCGGCGATCGGGTGCTCTACGGAAAGTATTCGGGAAACGAGATCACCGTCTCGGGCGAGACCTTCGTGATCGTGCGCGAGGAAGACATCCTCGCGATTCTCGGCTGAGAGGAGAAATCAAATGAGCGCCAAGGAGATCAAGTTCGATACCCACGCCTCGGACGCGATCATTCGCGGGGTCAACGCGCTGGCGAATGCCGTCAAGGTGACGCTCGGTCCCAAGGGCCGCAACGTGATCATCGAGAAGAGCTACGGCTCCCCGGTCGTGACCAAGGACGGCGTGACCGTCGCCAAGGAGGTCGAGCTCGAGGACAAGTTCGAGAACATGGGAGCGCAGATGCTCCGCGAGGTCGCGTCGAAGACCTCGGACGTCGCCGGCGACGGCACCACCACCGCGACCGTGCTCGCGCAGGCGATCTTTCGCGAGGGGCTGAAGATGGTCGCCGCGGGGCACAGCCCGATCGAACTCAAGCGCGGCATCGAAGCCGCGGTCGAGGCGATCGTCGCCGAGCTCGTGAAGCTGTCCAAGCCCACGCGCGACCGCTCCGAGATCGCGCAGGTCGGCTCGATCAGCGCGAACAACGACGCGGAGATCGGCAACATCCTGGCGGACGCGATGGCGAAGGTCGGCAAGGAAGGCGTGATCACCGTCGAGGAGAACAAGGGCCTCGACACGATCCTCGACGTGGTCGAGGGCATGCAGTTCGACCGCGGCTACCTCTCGCCGTACTTCGTCACCGACGCGGAACGGATGGAGGTCGTGCTCGAGAACCCGTCGATCCTGCTGAACGAGAAGAAGATCTCGAACATGAAGGATCTGCTGCCGCTGCTGGAGCAGGTGGCGCGCGCGGGCAAGCCGCTGCTGATCATCTCCGAGGACCTCGAAGGCGAGGCCCTCGCGACGCTGGTCGTGAACAAGATCCGCGGCACGCTGAACGTCGCGGCCGTGAAGGCGCCCGGCTTCGGCGATCGCCGCAAGGCGATGCTCGAGGACATGGCGATCATGACCGGCGGACAGGTGATCGCGGAGGAGCTCGGCATCAAGCTCGAGAACGTGACGCTCACCGACCTGGGCAAGGCCGGCCGGATCGTGATCGACAAGGACAACACGACGATCATCTCGGGTGCGGGCAAGAAGAAGGACATCGAGGCCCGCTGCAACGAGATCCGCAAGCAGATCGAGGACACCAAGTCCGACTACGACCGCGAGAAGCTGCAGGAGCGGCTCGCCAAGCTCGCGGGCGGCGTGGCGGTCGTGAAGGTCGGCGCGGCGACCGAGAGCGAGATGAAGGAGAAGAAGGCGCGCGTCGAGGATGCGCTGCACGCCACGCGCGCCGCCGTCGAAGAGGGCATCGTGCCCGGTGGCGGCGTCGCCCTGATTCGCGCCAAGAAGGTGCTCGAGACGCTGAAGGGCAGCTCGACCGAGCAGCAGGCGGGAATCGACATCATCCGGCGCGCCGTCGAAGAGCCGCTGCGGATGATCGCGCAGAACGCCGGCCACGAGGCCTCCGTGGTGGTGGACAAGGTGGCGAGCGGCAAGGGCGCCTTCGGCTTCAATGCCGCCAGCGAGACCTACGGCGACATGGTGAAGGACGGCGTGATCGACCCGACCAAGGTCGTGCGCACGGCGCTCCAGAACGCCGCGAGCGTCTCGGGTCTGCTCCTGACCACGCACGCCATGATCGCCGACAAGCCCAAGGAAGAAGAGCCCGCCGGCGCTCACGCGGGACACCAGCACTGAGCCGTCTCCCGGGTCCCGGGCGAGCGCCCGTGACCTGATCCGCTCGTCTTCAGCCCCCCCGGAAGCTCGCCGATGGAGCTTCCGGGGGAGCGAGGGCGAGATGTCGTCCGCCGAGCGTGACGCGGAGTTCCTGGCGCAGCGCCTGCGCGCGCTCGGCGTCCGGGTGGAGCGCGCCCGCGGGGCGAGCTCCGCCGAGGGTGAGCTCTCGCTCGGCTCGACCCCGTTCGAGACGCTCGTCAGGCCGCTCGTGATCGAGCGGGTGCGCTTCTACACGCTGGGTCACAACCGCCTGAAGCTCTTCGATCCGGCGGTCTTCTTCGACCTGCCCGCGCTCGACGTCACGCGCTGTGAGTCCGCCAGCGACGTCGAAGCCATCCTGCGCAAAGCCTGGGCGATGTCGATTCGCGACCTCCGAGAGGCGCTCGCCTGGCTCCACCGCGTGCACGCCCCGACCGAGCTCGCGGCCGGTGGAGCTCGGCTGCGACTGATCGACGAGGCCGCCGGCTCGATCGAGGTCCGCTCGCCGCGCGAGCTGTTGCTGCCGAGCAGCGGAGAGCTCTCCGAGCGCTCGCTCACCAACCCGAGCGAGCGCCGCTATCGGCCGCTGCCGAGC
The DNA here is from genome assembly GCA_016875225.1 of Deltaproteobacteria bacterium. Lineage (NCBI taxonomy): Bacteria > Pseudomonadati > Myxococcota > Myxococcia > Deltaproteobacteria bacterium. The sequence goes on along the minus strand of VGRW01000040.1, from coordinate 29,691 downwards.
CTGGAGACCGCAAACGACCTCGCGCTCTCGATCGGCTCCGCGATGCGCGAGCGCGCAGCGCGCAGCGGCCTGATCGTCGCGCCGCAGGCGCCCGAGAGCTCGCGGCCGCTCTCGCTCAAGCGCTCGCGCCGCGCGCTCGCCGTGACCGCCACGCCCGAAGCGCTCGCCAGCCTGCAGAGCCATCTCTCCGAGCACTCGATCGAGCTCGACTTTCTGCGCGATCCGGAGCGCGGCCTCGCGGCGTTCCGCGAGACCAGCTACCCGCTGCTCTTCATCGACGTCCGCCTCGGCCGCGAGGACGGCTTCGAGCTGGCGATGCGATTTCGCGAGCTCCCGGGGCTGGAGCAGCTGCCGATCGTGCTCGTCGACGAGCGCGAGAGCAACACCAACCGTTCAGCCGCGCGCGACGCGGGCGCGGCGCTGTACGTCGCCAAGCCGCTGCGCTGGGAGGAGATCGAGAAGCCGCTCCTCGACCTCTTCGATCACGCCGCGCATCGCCGCTACCGCCGCTTCCCGGCGCGCCTCGCGGTGCGCACCGACTCGAGCGTCGGGAACTGGGACGAGCTCACCGAGCTCGTCGCCCGGGGCGGAATCTGTCTGCGGACGAGGCGGGACATCCTGCCGGGCGCGGTGGAGCGCTACCGAATCGAGCTGCCGCCTCCGCTCGCGCCGATCGAGGTCGAGGGCGACGTGATGTCGCGCGCGACGCTGCCCGGATACGCGAGCGTGCTCGCCGGGATCCGCTTCCGCAGCTTTCTCGACGGAGGCGAGCCGCGCTGGATCCGCGTGATCGAAGCGCTCGCGCTGCGAAGCGAGAGGGATCCGGGCTCGCGAGCTAGCCGACGACCTGCCGGGCCTTCTTGATGTCGTCGTCCATGATCGTCTTGCGCTTGTCGCGCTGAGCCGAGGCGCTCGCCTCTTGAGCCAGGCGCGCGACGTATTCCTCGGCCGCGGCCACCGCCAGCTCCACGGCCGTACCCGAAGTCCTCAGCTCACTGCCATGCTTCGTGAGCAGCCGCTTCACCGCGGCCGCGGGAATCTCCGCCATTAGCTCTTCGCCCCCGGAACCGTTCGTGGTTCGCGTCCTAGGATTCCCAGCCCGGGCGTTGCCGTCAACCGCCGGCGCTCTTCTCCAGCCGGAGCAGGAACTCCACGACCCGGCGCGCGACCAGCTCCCGCTCCCGGTCCACGGGCAGCACGTGAGCGGAATCCTCGAGCCAGTGCAGCTCGCGGTCGCCGGGCGCGAGCGCGTCGAGAATCGCCTGCGCGTTGCGCGCGGGGACCGTCGGATCGCGCCGGCTGAAGATCAGCTGCACCGGGGCGCGCACCTCGGGAAGCGCGCGCTCGACCTCGCGCGCGAGCCGGATCAGCTCGTTCACGGAGCGCATCGGCATCCGGTCGTAGCCGGGGTGCCGCATTCGCGCCTCGTCGTCGAAGATCGCGGGCGTCTTGGGAAGCGAGCGCACGAGCGGCCAGAGCCAGGGCACGGCATTGCGGATCAGCGGCCCCAGATCGAGCGGCGCGGCGAGCACCACCGCGCCTGCGACGGGTCGGCGTCCGGCGAGCGAGAGCGCAAGCAAACCGCCGAGGGACAGGCCCAGCACGTACACACGCGCGTGTCGGCTGGCGAGCGCGTCGAAAGCCGAGACGACCGCCTCGACCCAGGCGCCGCGCGGGGTCGCCGCCAGGTCCTCGTGCCGGGTGCCGTGCCCCGGAAGCAGCGGTCCTTCGCAGAAGAAGCCCGATTCGGCCAGCGCTTCGGCGGGCGGGCGGACCTCGTAGGGCGTACCGGTGAGCCCGTGGACGCAGAGCACGGCCGGCGCGTCGCCTCCGCGCGCGTCGCCGATCCGGAACGCGCTTCCGTCCGCCTTCAAGGCAGCCCCCGCGCCGCGAGATCCGCCGCACGCGCGACGCTCTCGATCGAAACCCGGTGCCGGCGCGCGGCGCGCGCGCAGGACTCGTACTCCGGCTTCACTCGGATCCCCTCCCTCGCGCCTCCGGCGAGCTTGACGCGAATCACCCCGTACGGTGTCTGCACCGAGCGCGCGCTTCGAGCCCGCACGAGCCGGGGCACGAGCTGCACGCGCACGCCGAGCGCGGTCGAATCCGAGAGCACCCGGCGCGCGAGCCGCTCCGCGTCGGGCGGTCGCGCCAGCACGCGCAGGAGCTGGCCCGGACGGCCCTTCTTCATCAGCTGCGGCACGAGCGAGACGTCGAGCGCCCCGTCGTCGAGAAGCCGCTCCATCAGGAAGGGCAGGTGCTCCGGGCTCATGTCGTCGAGGTTGGTCTCGAGAAGCGCGACATGGTCGCGTCCCAGCTCCGGCTCGAGCTCTCCGAGCACGGCACGCAGCACGTTGGGCAGCGGCCCCGCGCGGTCCTCTCCGGCGCCGAAGCCCTGCGCCAGCGGACGAAGCGCGGGCATCGGGCCGAATTCGCCGACGAGGGTCGCGAGCAGCGCGGCACCGGTCGGTGTCACCGTCTCCCAGCGGACGTCGAGCGGAACGGTGGGCACGCCGCGCAGCAGCTCGAGCGTCGCGGGCGCGGGGAGCGGGATCGGCCCGTGCTCGGTGTCGACCGCGCCGCGGCCGAGCGGAAGCGGAGTGCAGCTGACGCTCCCGACCCCGAGCGACTCGACCGCCGCGCAGACCCCGACGACGTCTCCGAGCGCGTCGATCGCGCCGACCTCGTGGAAGTGCACGCGTTCGATCGGCACGCCGTGGATCCGTCCCTCGGCGCGCGCGAGTCGCTCGAACACCTCGACGCTGCGCTCGCGCACGCGCGGCTCGATTCGCGCCTTGCGCAGAATCGCCCGGACCGCGCGGAAGGGCCGGCCTTCGTGACCGCGCTCGCGGGTCGAGAACCCGACGTGGCGTGCACGGATCGCCCCGCGCGCGACGTGCGAGAGTCGCATCCGGATCGGCCCGACCCCGAGCCCGGCGAGCGCCGCGCGCACCGCGGACACCGGAGCGCCGATTTCGAGCAGGGCGCCGAGAAGCATGTTTCCGGAGGCGCCGGAGAAGCAGTCGAAGTGGAGCGCGCGATCCGCGCGCGCGCCGTGCCTAGGCGCGATTGACGAGCGACGCGACGTACGCGGCTCCGAAGCCATTGTCGATGTTCACCACCGTGACGTTCGCGGCGCAGGAGTTCAGCATCGCGAGCAGCGCCGCGACACCGCCGAAGGACGCACCATAGCCGATGCTCGTCGGCACCGCGATCACCGGCACGGCGACGAGCCCACCGACGACCGAGGCGAGCGCCCCTTCCATTCCCGCGACCGCGATCACGACCGAGGCGCCGCGCAGCGTCTCGAGCGAGGCCAGCAGCCGGTGCAGACCCGATACGCCGGAGTCGTAGACGCGCTCGACCTTGTTGCCGAAGTGCTCCGCGACGAGCGCGGCCTCCTCGGCGACGGGCAGGTCGGAGGTTCCCGCGGAGACGACCGCGATCACGCCGCGTCCGCGCGGAACGAGCGGCGTCTGCCGCAGCACCAGCAGGCGCCCCGCGGCGAGATGCTCGAGTCCGGGCACCGCCGCAATCAGCGCGCGCGCCTGCTCGGCCGAGACGCGCGTCACGAGCACGTCCCCGCCCGCATCGCGCAGCACCCGAACGATCCGCGCGATCTGGTCGACCGTCTTTCCTTCGCCCAGGACCACCTCGGGAACGCCGTTTCGGAGCGAGCGATGGGTGTCGACGCGCGCATCGCCGAGCGCCTGGAACGGCAGCCTCGCGAGCATCTCGACCAGCTCGTCGCGCTCGAGATCCCCGCGCGCGAAGCCGTCCAGTAGCGCGTTCAATCGGTCGCGGTCCATTCCGCGCCGAGTCTAGTCGATCGCCTCGTCCCTGGGCACCAGCACGAAGTGCAGGCGCAGCGGCCCGGAACGCTCGACCAGCTCCACGACCACGACGGAGCGTGCACGATCCGCGCCGCGACCGAGCTCGCGCATCGAGAGCGTTCCCTCGCGCGCGTAGGCCGCGCGCGGCACCGACGGAAGCGAGCGCTCGCCGAGCAGAACCGCGAGCGCGTTCGCCGCAGCGGAGAGCGCGATGTTCCCCACCTCTGCGAGCACCGTGAGCGTCGAGCCCGCGCTGGTCTCGTCGGCGCTCTTCCCGGCCACGCGCGCCAGGACCTCCTCGACCGCGCTCGCCGAGAGCAGGAGCGCGGCATCCGCGCGCAGCACGCCCTCGAGCTCGACGAACACGGCGGCGACCCGGTCCTCGCGCGCGAAGAGCGTCTCGAGCGGTCGCCCCTCGGGCAGCGCGTGGACCGTCGGAGGCTCGAAGAGCAGCGTCGCGTCGAGCAGGTCCGCGAGCGCGCTCGAGGCATGGCCCGCGCAGATGTTCGCGATCTCGGCGATGCGATCCGCTGACGCGCTCACGGGAAGTTCTCCACGAGCGAGCCGATCTCGAGCAGGAAGACAGGGGCGCCGTCGCGCAGGATCGCGACACCGCCCAGGGACGCGAGCGCGCGCAGGGGCGGCGGCGTCTCGCGCACGAAGACCTCCAGGTCGTCGACCACGCGGTCGACGAGCAGGCCGAGCTTGAAGCCGCGCGCCTCCACCACGACGACGCAGCCTCCGTCCGCGCGGGTCGGGTCCACGCCGAGGCGCGGCCCGAGATCGAGCAGCGGAAGCGGCTCCTCCTTCAGCATGAAGAACGCGTCGACACCGGCGCGCTCGACGGCGGCCTCCTCGACCGAGAGCACCGCCTCGACAGCCGCGATCGGCAGCGCCACGCGCTCGCCCGAGACCAGCAGCACGAGCACCCGCTGCAAGGCGACCATCGCGGGCAGATCGAGCAGGAACGCGGTTCCCTTTCCTGGCGCGCTCTCGACCGAGATCGTCCCGCCGAGCGCCTCCAGCTGCCGCTTCACGGCGTCGAGCCCGACGCCCCGCCCGGAGATGTCGCTGACGCTGTCGCGTGTGGAGATGCCTGGCTCGAAGATGAACTCGAGGATTCGCCCGGCCGGCAGATCCTCGGCCACCATCTCGAGCAGCAGACCGCGCTCGATCGCGCGCCTGCGCACCTTCTCGACGTCGATTCCGCGGCCGTCCTCTTCGAGCCTCATCTGCAGGCGCCCGCCGACCCGCGACGCGCGCATGCGCAGCGTCCCGATCGCGTCCTTGCCGGCGGCTCTGCGCTCGGCCTCGTTCTCGAGCCCGTGGTCGATCGCGTTTCGCACCAGGTGCAGGAGCGAATCGTCCAGGTGATCGAGCACCGCCCGGTCGACCTCGACCTCCTCACCGACGAGCTCCACGCGCACGAGCTTTCCGAGCTCGCGCGCAAGATCCTGGGCCACGCGCGGCAGCCGTTCGAGCACGCGGCGGACCGGAGTGATGCGGATGTCGAGCGCGTGGCGGCGCAGGTCGCGCACGACGCGCGCGAGCTGGTCGAGCTCGTCGACGAACGCGCCCTGGCCGTCCCAGTAGGGCGCGCGGCGGTGCAGCTCCTCGAGGCGCGACTGGCCCTGCATCAGCACGCCTACCGCGGCCAGGAAGCGGTCGATCGCCTCCGTGCGAACGCGAACCGTGCGAGGGAGCGGCGCTGCCGCGGTCTCGGGAGTTTTTTTTTGAGCCCGGGCTGGATCGCGGTGGCCGCCTCGGATTTCTGCGCGAGCCGCAGCAGCAGATCCTCGCGCGCCGGGTCAGGGGTGCCGTTCTCGTCCACGCGGGCGACCATCTCCTCGAGCGAGGAGATCGCCTCGGCGAGAAGATCGAGCTGGGAGCGGTCGAACTCCGCGCCCGCGCGAAGCGGCTCCATCCAGTCCTCGAGCCGGTGCGAGAGCGACGCGATCGCGTCGTAGTCGAGCGACGCCGCCATGCCCTTGATCGAGTGGGCCATGCGGAAGAGCGTGTCGATCGCGCTCTCGATCGGCTCGTCGCCGGCCGAGAGCGCGGCGAGCGCGCGGCCCATCTCCTGGAGATGGTCGCCCGCCTCGTCGACGAAGAGCGTTCTGTACTTCTCGAGGTTCAGGAGAGATCCCGGGTCAGTCGTCCGACTTGGCGAGCGCCTTCTGCGCCACCTCGAGCACGTGATCCGGCTTGAACGGCTTCACGATGAAGTCCCGCGCGCCGGCCTCGAGCGCCTCCATCACCAGCGCCTCCTGGCCCAGCGCACTGCACATCACCACGCAGGCGCCCGGGTGCGCCGCGACGATCTCGCGCAGCGCCTCCAGGCCGCTCTTTCGCGGCATCACGATGTCGAGCGTGAGCAGGTCGGGCAGATGCTTGGCGAAGGCCGAGACGGCCTCGTTTCCGTCCGCCGCCTCGCCCACGACCTCGTAGCCGCCGTCCGTGAGTATGTCGCGCAGCATCTCTCGCATGAATGCCGCGTCGTCCGCGATCAGAACCCGGTTTGCCATGCCTCCTGTCCTCCAGGCTGCTTGCGTTGATCCGTGAGCAGCATCGTCGCCCGTTCGATCAGCCCCTCGGGGTCGACCAGCCCCAGAGCCGTGTCGTCCTGAATCACCCAGCGCACCAGCTCGGGGTCGGCCGCGTCGTCGGAAGGCGGCTCCGCCGCGAGCTCGCGCTCGATCCTGCGCACGGCTCCGACCAGGACGCCGATGCGCAGCTCGCCGCGCTCGAGCACCAACACGTGTCGGTGACGCTTCGACTTCGAGCCGGTGAGCACCGTCCCGCCGTCGACCGCGGGAAGCGGCTCGCCGCGAACGTTCAGCACGCCGCCGATCTCGAGCGGGATGCGCGGAATCAGATGCGGCCGGGCGGCGCCCGTCACCTCGACCACCGACGCCAGCGGAATCGCATACGCCTGCTCGGAGACCTCGAAGCGCAGCCAGGGAGTCGTTTCCACGTTTGCGCCCTCGCCTACCGGGTCCGGAACCGGCGCGCGACCTCGCCGAGCTGGACCGACATGTCGGAGAGGCGCGCGGCCTCGCGCACCATCTGCTCCATCGTTCGCGTCTGCGCGCCGAGCCCGCCGCGCATCTCGTTCATCGCCTTGGCGTTCTGGCCCACGACGGCCGCCACGCGCTCGACGTCGCCGACCATGCGTTCGGAGTCCGCCGCCTGGCTGCCCGCCTTCTGGAAGATGTCCTCGGCGCGGTTCGACGCCTCGGTGACCGCGCCCTGCACCTTCTCGAGCGCGACGAAGATGGCTTCGAGGTCCTGCCGGCCGCCGCGCACGTCGTCGCGCATGGCCAGCGTCGCCTGTGCGATCCGCTTGGACTCCTCTTCGAGCTCGCGGATCAGATCCTCGATCTGTTCGGCCGAGCTGCCCGCGCTCTCGGCGAGCTTGCGGATCTCCTCCGCGACCACCGAGAAGCCGCGCCCCGCGTCGCCCGCGCGCGCCGCCTCGATCGAGGCGTTCAGCGAGAGCAGGTGCGTCTTCTCGACGACGCTCGAGATCATCTCGGTGACGCGGTGCACCGAGTGGATCTTGCCCTCGAAGCTCTCCACGCGGTGTCCGGCCTGCTCGATCCGCTCGAACAGGCTCTGCATCTTCGCCTGCGAGAGCCGCGAGACCTCGACGCCCGCGGTCGCGCGCTGGCTGGCCTCGCTGGTGAGCGACGAGGCGCGGCGCGCGGCGTCGGCGTTGGCGCGAAGCGAATCGGCGATCTCGTGGATGCGCGCGCGGATCTGCTCGACGTCGCGCTGCTGCTGGCCCGCGCTCGACGAGACGGTCTCCATGGTCGCGCCGAGCGCGTGGCTGGTGCTGTTCACGCGGGGCGACGAGGTCGCGACGTCGCGCGAGGACTGCGCCACGTCTTCGGCGGCGCGCTGGATGTGATCGACGAGCTCGCGGAGCTTCTGCAGCATGCCGCCGATCGAGCGCGCCAGGTCGACGGTCTCGTCCGGGAAGCGGCGGCCGGCCTCGATGTCGATCTCGGCCAAAAGGTCGCCGCGGCTGATCCGCTCTGTGCAGGCGCGAAGCGTGCGGAAGTTCGCGGTGATCTGCCCGGCATAGATCCAGCCGAGGCCGATCCCGGCCAGCATCACGACGAAGAACGCGCCCCAGCTCGGCACGCCGAGCCAGTGCAGCGCCGGAGTGATCCCGGCGCCGATGGCGATCGCCATGGTGAAGCCGAGCACGAGCTTCTGCGAGAGGTCGAACCGCAACAGGCCTTCCGAGCGCAAGTTCGCCGCGAAATGCGGGCGCCTCGCTACTTCTCGGAGTTTGCTCGGGCGGGCTTGAAGTGCTGGAAGCCGGCGCTTTCGAGCCGGTAATCGCTTCCGTCGCGCGCGAAGTGCACACCGGAGCCGCGGGCGATGACACCGATCTCGGTCACCCGGCAACCGAGCTTGCGGGACAGCGCCGCGGCCGTTCCGGCGCGCGGCGGCGCGAAGAAGAGCAGCTCGTAGTCCTCGCCGCCCGCGAGCGCGAGCGCGAGCGGATCGAGGCCGAGCCGGGAGGCCGCCGCGGTCAGGCCGCGCGCCAGCGGAACGCGCGCGACGTCGACGTGCGCGGCCACGCCGCTCTCGTTTGCTACGTGGCCGAGATCCTGGGCGAGACCGTCCGAGACGTCGATGCCTGCGCGCGAGAGTCTCGCGCGCACGAGCGCCGCGCCGGCGCGAAACGGCGGTCGTGGACGGATCTGTCGGGCCACGAGACGCCGCTCGCTCGCGCTCGACGGGCCGCCGCGCGACAGGAGCGCGAGGCCGGCGGACGCGCCGCCGAGCTCGCCGGTGACGAAGATGCGATCCCCCGGCCGCGCGCCCGAGCGCAGCAGCGCGCGACCCCGCGCGACCGAGCCGACCACGGTCACGCTGATCAGCCAGAGCGGCGAGCTCACGGTGTCGCCCCCGATGAGCGGGCAGTGACTCGCGTGCGCGAGGCGCAGAAGTCCGGCGAGAAATCCGTCGAGATGCGCCGGGTCGACGCCCGGCGGAACCCCGAGCGTGAGCAGACAGCCGAGCGCATTCGCGCCCATCGCGCCCACGTCCGACAGGTTCACGGCGAGCGACTTCGCTCCCAGCGAGACGGCGTCGGTGGTGCTCCAGCGAAAGTGCACGCCCTCGACGAGCGCATCCGTGGTCAGCACCAGGTCCTCGCGCGGTCGCGCGCGCAGGATCGCCGCGTCGTCGCCGATGCCGAGCCGCCAGACGCGGCGGTCGACGCGCGCGCGGCGGCGGATCGCTTCGATCAGGCCGAACTCGCCGAGGGTCGCAAGGTCCACGGGGCGATCGTAGTCCCAGGGGGCTTCGTGCGTCTCGGACCGGACTTGGAACGAGGCGTCCGGGCGGCCTCGTCGGCCGCGCCGGGTCTCCTCGGGGGTCCCCTCGGGAGGACCCTCGACCCTCCTCGTCGACGCCGGCGCGGCCGCCGAGGCGGGGCACGTCTTTCGCGTGAGGAGAGAGAAAGAGGGAGAAAGCAGTGGGAGGTTGGTCAGGTCCTGGCGATGGCGGTGGTGGGGCGGGTGGCGGGGCGGCGGAGGCGGCGCTTGTGGTGGAGGGGCTCGGCGAGGGCGAGCTCGAGGACTTCGTCCATGGTGCGCACGAAGTGGAATTCGAGCTTCCGCGCGAGCTCCTCCGGGATCTCCTCGAGGTCGTGCCGGTTGGCCTCGGGCAGGATCACGGTGCGGATGCCGCGGCGAAGCGCGGCGAGCGCCTTCTCGCGCACGCCGCCGACCGGCAGCACGCGGCCGCGAAGCGTGACCTCGCCGGTCATCGCGACGTCGGCGCGAACGGGAATTCCGGTGAGCAGCGAGACCAGCGCGGTCGCCAGCGTGATTCCCGCGGACGGGCCGTCCTTCGGCGTCGCGCCGGCGGGCACGTGCACGTGGATCTCGTTCTTCGCCAGCGCCTCGGCGATGCCGAGCTCGGCCCCGCGCCAGCGCACGTAGGAGAGCGCCGCCTGACCCGACTCCTTCATCACGTCGCCGAGCTGGCCGGTCATGATCAGCCCGCGGCCGCGCACGCTGGTCGCCTCGACCACCAGCACCTCGCCGCCCGCCTCGGTCCAGGCCAGGCCGCGCGCGAGGCCCGCCTCTGCCGCGCGCGGAATCGACTCGCCGAGAAGCGGCGGCGGCCCGAGCTGGGCGCGAAGCGTGCGAAGCGTGATCGAGACCTGCTTCACCTCGCCCTCTGCGATGCGGCGGGCGACCTTGCGCAGCATGCGGCCGAGCTCGCGCTCGAGCCCGCGCACGCCGGCCTCCTGCGTGTAGCCCGAGATCACCTCGCGCACGGCCGCGCGCGAGATCTGCACGCGCTCGGGCGTGAGTCCACACTCCTCGATCTGCCGCGGCAGCAGGTAGCGCTGTGCGATCACGCTCTTCTCCTCCGGCGTGTAGCCCGGCAGCCGGATCATCTCCATGCGGTCGAGCAGCGGGCGGGGAATCGGATCGATCAGGTTCGCGGTGGCGATGAAGAGCGTCTTCGAAAGATCGTAGGGGACGTTCAGGTAGTGGTCGCGGAAGGTGTGGTTCTGCTCCGGGTCGAGCACTTCGAGCAGCGCGGCCGCGGGATCGCCGCGGTAGTCGGCGCCGATCTTGTCGATCTCGTCGAGCAGGAAGACGGGGTTGCTCGTGCCCGCGGTGCGCATGCCCTGGATGATCCGACCCGGAAGCGCGCCGACGTAGGTGCGCCGGTGCCCGCGGATCTCCGCCTCGTCGCGCATTCCGCCAAGCGACATGCGCACGAAGCTGCGGCCCATCGCCTGCGCGATCGAGCGCCCGAGCGAGGTCTTGCCCACGCCCGGTGGGCCGACCAGGCACAGGATCGGCCCCTTGCCCGCGGTGGTTCCGCGCAGCTTGTGCACGGCCAGGAATTCGAGGATGCGCTCCTTCACGCGGTTCAGGTACGCGTGGTCGCGCTCGAGCACCTCGCGCGCGTGCGCGAGCTCGAGGTCGTCGTCCGACGTCTTCGCCCAGGGCAGCTCGCTGATCCACTCCAGATAGGTGCGGATCACCTGTGTCTCGGACGAGTCCGGGTGCATGCGCGAGAGTCGATCGAGCTGGCGCTCCGCCTCGGCGCGCGCCTCGTCGTTCATGCCGGCCGCCGCGATCCGCTGGCGCAGCTCGTCCTGATCGGACTTGCGCTCGGCGCCCTCGCCGAGCTCGTCCTGGATCTGGCGCATCTGTTCGCGCAGGAACTGCTCGCGTTGATAGCGCGAGATCTCCTCGCGGGCCGCGCCCTGGATCTCCGCCTGCACGGAGCTGACCGCGAGCTCGCGGCGCAGCAGCGCGTCGATCTTCCGCAGCCGTCGCACCGGATCGATGATCTCGAGGATCTCCTGGGCCTCCTCGATCCGCAGCCGCAGGTTCGAGGCCGCCAGGTCGGCGAGCCGGCCCGGGTCGTCGATGTTCGCGGTCGCGGTCAGGACCTCGGGCGGCAGATGGCGCAGCGGCAGCAGCTCGTCGAGCTTCTCGCGCACGCTCCGCACCAGCGCCTCGACCTCGACCGTCCACTCCTCGCCGGACTCGGCCTCGACCGGCTCGACCGCGACGTCGATGTGCGGCTCGGTGCGCAGGTACTGAGTCACGCGGATCTTCGAGAGACCCTGCACGAGCACCTTCAGCCGGCCGTCGGGCAGGCGCATCATCCGCATGATCATTCCGACCACGCCGATCGAATGGAGATCCTCGGGCCCGGGATCCTCGACTTCGGGATCGCGCTGGGTCACCAGCGCCAGCAGGCGATCTCCCTCGATCGCGGTCTCGATCGCGTGCGTCGACACGTCCCGCCCCACGAAGAGCGGCAGGATCATCGACGGAAACACGACCGCGTCGCGAATGGGCAGAAGAGGAAGCTGACCGGGGATCTCGAAGGTGCCGGGGGATTCGCTTTCCACGAGTCAGGAAATCGACGCGCGCGAGCCCGAGCTTGATGCGCGGACGTGCGAGCGTCGACTATTCCGGTAGCGGCGTGGCGACGATGGCGGATCCGCGCACGGTCAGGAACTCGAGTGACTTCCGAGCTCCGCCCGCGGAGTCGAACGATCCGAGTCCGGTCACGCCCGCGTTCGGTGGAAGCTCGAGCAGACGCTCGCGCAGCTGGCGACCGTCGGCTCCCTCGCTGTCGAGAAGCGCGGCGCGCACGGTCATGGCGGCGTCGTAGCCCTCGGCGGCGTAGGCGTCCGGCGTGCTGCCGTAGCTCTCGCTGAAGCGGTGCATGAACTCGACCACCTCGGGCCGCGCGCTGTTCGCGAAGAACTCGTCGGTGAACACCGAGCGCTCGGCCTCTCGCGAGGCGATCTTCACCAGCGCCGCGTCGTTCCAACCGCTCGGGCCCAGGTACACCACGTCGCGCACGTCGAAGAAGCGCAGCTGCGGCAGGATCAGTCCAACGCTGGCGGCGTCGTCGGGAATGAAGATCGCGTCGAAATCCACGTAGGGCGGAAGCCCCGCGAGCTCGGGCGACGCCAGACGCTCGGCGTTCGCGACGGCGTTGCGGCGCAGCTTGTCGCGCTCCTTCACGCGCTCGCTCTGGCCGGGAGAGAGCGGCTCGAGCCCGACCATCAGCTTGATCTGCTTCTGCCAGTCCACGGAGCCCGGCGGGTAGCTCTCGATCGCCACGACGCTGCCGCCGTTCGCCTCTATCGCGTCCCAGAAGCGGTTCTTGAACGTCGTGCCGTACTCGTCGTCGGGGTACAGGATCGCGTAGCGCCGGCAGCCGCGCTGCTCCGCGCAGAAGCGCGCGAGCTCGAAGGCCTGATCGCCGGGCGTGAGCCCGAGGCGGAACACGAACTCGCCCAGATCGGCCACGTCGTCGCGGCGCGCGAAGCTGAGCAGCGGCACCTGCGCGGACTCCGCGATCGGCGCCGCCGCGACCGCCTCGCTCGAGCGCACCGGGCCGAAGACCGCGGCGACGCCGGAGGCGGTGAGCTCGCGCGTGGCCGCGGCCGCGATCCCGGCGTCGCCCGCCGAGTCGCGCACGAGCAGCCGCAGACGCGAGGGCGAGTCGGCGTAGATGCCGGAGCCGAGCGCGATTCCGCGCAGGATCGACTCGCCGATCTTCGCGTACGGGCCACTGAGCGGCAGCACGACCCCGAGCGTCGCTTCGCCGCCGCTCGCGCGATCGGAGGCGCGCGCGAGCAGCCGATCGCGTGTGTCCGCGTCGGCCGCGGAGAGCTGGCTCGGCAGTCGATCGAGTGCCGCGCGCGCCTTCGCGGCGTCGCCGCGCGCGAGCGCTCGCGTCGCGAGCTCCAGGTTCACCCGATCGCTCACCGGCCCGCGCGGCAGCTTGCGCGCGAGCGCTTCGAGATCGGGCTCGCGCAGGCGGCCGTCCACGAGCTCGCCGATCTCCGCGTCGAGCTCGGCGAGCTGCGTCGCGTCGCTCGTGTCGCGGCGCGTGAGGGAGAGCGCGTACAGCGCGGCCGGCCAGTCACCGGAAGCGCGCGCCAGGTCCGCCTGCATGCGGAACAGACGCGCGCGCTGCGGCGCAGATGCGCTCGAGTGACTCGAGCGCTCGAGCAGCCGCCGGCCGTCGTCGGGGCGGTCGAGCTCTCCGTAGAGGGTGGCGGCGCGCAGCGCGGCATCGACGTTCCAGCGGCTCTTCGGGTAGCTCTCGACCAGCCTCTGCCAGGTCGACGCGGCTCGCTCTGGCTGCTTCTTCGCCAGCTGCGCCTCGCCCATCAGGTAGAGCGCCTCGTCCGCCTGCTTGCTCCGCGCGAGCTCGCTCTGGAACCGGACCAGCACCTGCTCGGCGCGCGCCGGATCGCCCTTGGCCAGGAGCGCGCGCGCCGCGTCCAGATCGGACCTCGCGGCGCTCTCGTAGCCGACGTTTCGGCCCTCGCGCACGACCGACGGCTGCGCGCACGAGAGCGCCAGCGCAGCCAGGAGCGCCGCGCAGGCGAACGGCCGCGCGCTCACTCGAACAGATCCCGGAGCTTGTCGAGGAATCCGCGCCGGCGCGGCGAGACCTCGTCGCCGGTGACGCGCGCGAACTCCTCGAGCAGCTCGCGCTGCCGCGCGTCGAGCTTCGTGGGCACTTCGACGAAGATCCGCGCGACGATGTCGCCGCGCGGCCCGCCGCCCAGGCGCGGGAGCCCGCGGCCGCGCAGCCGCACCTGCTCGCCGGACTGCGTGCCCGGCGAAAGCTCGACGCTCTCCTTGCCCTCGAGATTGGGCACCTCGACCTCGCAGCCGAGCGCCGCCTGCGCGATCGAGATCGGAACCTCGCAGTGCAGATCGGTTCCGTCGCGCTCGAAGAGCGGATGGTCCCGGACGTGGATCACCACGAAGAGGTCGCCGGGCGGGCCGCCGTCGTAGCCGGCCTCGCCCTCGCCCTGCAGCCGCAAGCGGACGCCCGTGTCGACCCCGGCGGGGATCCGAACCGACAGCGACTGCAGCGTCTCGAGCCGCCCCTTGCCGCGGCACTCGGCGCAGGCGCGCTTCAGGCTCTGGCCCAGCCCGCCGCAGCGGTCACAGGTCCGCGCCATGCGGAAGAAGCCCTGCTGCAGCGCGATCTGGCCGCGCCCGCCGCAGCGCGCGCAGGTCTCGCGCTCGCCGCCCGCGCCCGCGCAGGCCGCGCAGGCCTTGTGCTTCGGGATCTTCAGCGTCTGCTCGCCGCCGAGCGCCGCAACGCCGAAGTCGACCTCGAGGTCGTAGCGCAGGTCCGCGCCGCGCCGACCGCGCCCGCCGCGCCCGTTGCGGCCGAAGATGTCGCCGCCGAAGAACTCCGAGAACAGATCCCCGAAGCTCGAGAACGGGTCGAAGCCCGCGAACGGGTCGCCTGCGCCCTGGCCGCCGCCGAAGGCCTGGTGACCGAATCGGTCGTACTGCGCGCGCTTCTCGGTGTCCGAGAGCACCGCGTACGCCTCGCTCGCTTCCTTGAACTTGGCCTCGGCTTCGGGATTTCCGGGGTTCTTGTCCGGGTGGAACTGGTGGGCGAGCTTGCGGTAGGCCTTCTTCAGGTCCTCCGCGCTGACGTCCCGCGCCACACCCAGGGTCTCGTAGTAATCGCGCTTCATCGGGGCGCGCCTAGGCTATGGCCTCGGTCGCCCCGCGCAAGCCCGTCTGCGCGGCTCAATCCTCGATCAGCTCGTCGTCGGAGGAGCCCGAGGCGGGGCTCGTGGCGGGATTGGCGACCGCGGTGCCGCCGTCGATCCGCTCGTACATCGCCTCGGTCATCTTGTAGGCGAGCTGCTGCAGGTCCTCGACGGCCGTGCGCAGCTCCTCGGAATCGCTGGCCGAGAGCGCCTTTCGCGCGCGGGCCAGGGCGGTCTCGACCTCGCCGCGCTCGCTCGCCTCGAGCTGGGCGCCGTACAGGCCGAGCGCCTGGTCCACCGAGTAGATCAGGCCCTCGCCGGTGTTGCGCAGCTCGACCATCGCCCTTCGCTCGGCGTCGCCCTCGGCGTGCGCCTCGCCCTCCTGGACGAGCTTCTCGATCTGGTCCTGACTGAGCCCTCCGGAGGCGGAGACGCGGATCTGCTGCACGCGGCCGGTGCCGAGCTCCTTGGCGCTCACGTTCAGGATTCCGTCGGCGTCGATGTCGAAGCTGACCTCGATCTGCGGCACGCCGCGCGGTGCGGGGGGAATTCCGATCAGCTCGAAGCGGCCAAGCGTCTGGTTGTCGGCGGCGAGCTCGCGCTCGCCCTGCAGGACGTGGATGCGGACCAAGTTCTGGTTGTCCTCGGTGGTCGAGAACACCTCGCCCTTGCGCGTCGGAACCGTGGTGTTGCGCGGGATGATCTTGGTCATGATCCCGCCCTGGGTCTCGACGCCGAGCGAGAGCGGCGCCACGTCCAGGAGCAGCACGTCGGCCGCCTCGCCCTTCAGCACGCCGGCCTGGATCGCCGCGCCGACCGCGACCACCTCGTCGGGGTTCACGCCGCGGTGCGGCGCGCGGCCGAAGATCTGCTCGACCTTCGCCTGCACGCGGGGCATCCGGGTCATGCCGCCGACCAGGATCACGCGGTCGACCTGGCTCGCCTGGAGCCCGGCGTCCGCGAGCGCCGCGACGCAGGGCGCCTCGAGCCGATCGATCAGCTCCGCGACCAGCTCCTCGACCTTCTCGCGCCGGATCGTCTGAGTCAGGTGCTTGGGGCCCGACGCGTCGGCCGCGATGAACGGCAGGTTCACGTCGGTCTCGGGCGCGGACGAGAGCTCCTGCTTCGCGCGCTCGGCCGCCTCCTTCAGGCGCTGCAGTGCCATCGGGTCGGAGCGCAGATCGCCGCCGGGATTCTCCTCGGCGAACCGATCGGCCAGCCAGTTCATGATCCGCTGATCGAAGTCCTCGCCGCCGAGGTAGGTGTCGCCGTTGGTCGAGAGCACCTCGAAGACCGAGTCGCCGATGCGCAGGATCGAGACGTCGAAGGTGCCGCCGCCGAGATCGAAGACGGCGATCGTCTCGTGGCCTTCCTTCTCGAGCCCGTAGGCCAGCGCCGCCGCGGTCGGCTCGTTGATGATGCGCAGCACGTTCAGGCCCGCGATCCGACCCGCGTCCTTGGTCGCCTGGCGCTGCGCGTCGTTGAAGTACGCGGGCACGGTGATGACCGCCTCGGTCACCTCCTCGCCCAGGTAGTCCTGCGCGGTCTCCTTCATGCGCTTCAGGATCAGCGAGGAGATCTCCTCGGGGCTGTATTCCTTGTCGAAAAGCTTCACCCAGGCGTCGCCGCTGGGCGCCTCGCAGATCTCGAACGGCGCGACCGCGCGGAAGCGCTCCACGCACTCGTCGTCGAAGCGGCGGCCGATCAGCCGCTTCACCGCGTAGACGGTGTTCGCGGGGTTGGTCACGCCCTGCCGTTTGGCGATCTGCCCGCAGAGCTTCTCGCCGCTCTGGTTCGCGGCGACGATCGACGGCGTGGTGCGGCTGCCCTCGCTGTTCGCGATGACGACCGGCTCGCCGCGCTCGAGGATCGCGACGCAGCTGTTCGTGGTGCCCAGATCGATTCCGACGACTCTTCCCATCACTCCCGATCCGCGACCGGGGATGAGTCGGCTCGAAGCGCTCGATCTATCCCGGTTCGCCTGCGACCGCGACCATGGCCGGACGCAGCAGTCGATCCTTCAGTCGATATCCCTTCTGGTGCACCTCGACGACGGTGCCGGGTGCGTGCTCGCTCGTGACGACGCGTCGCACCGCCTCGTGCACCTGGGGATCGAACGGCTTTCCCGCGGCCTCGATCTCGACGACGCCGAAGCGTCCCAAGATCTGCATCAGCGCGCGGTGGGTGAGCTCGACCCCTTGCAGAAGGTTCTCGCTGTCGGCTCGCTGCTCCTCCTTGCGACCATGAACGACGGCCCGCTCGAGGTTATCGACGACCGGAAGCAGGTCCTTGACGATGCTCTCGTTGGCGTAGTTGAGCAGGTCCTGGCGTTCCCGCAGGTTCCGCTTGCGGAAATTGTCGTACTCGGCGGCGAGGCGCAGATAGCGTTCCTTCAGATCCGCGATCTCCGCCGCATCGGCGGCGTTCGCGGCGGGCGGCTCGGGCGCGGCTTCGCCGCTGCTCTCGAGCTCAGCGATCAGCTCTTCGGGAAGGTCGACCTTCGGCCCCTTGGAGTCGCTCATTCCACACCCTTTCGGACTCGCGCGACAGGAACTGTCAGGTGAGGGCGGGTCCGAGCTTTCCCGACACGTAGCGCACCACCGGGATCACCCGATCGTAGCGCATGCGCACCGGGCCGATCACGCCGAGCCCGCCGCGAAGCGGCGCCGATCCGACCGGCTCCGCCACCACCGCACAGCGCGCGACGCCGGGGTCGCCGAGCTCGTCGCCGATCACGACGCGGAGCTCGCCGGCCGAGAGCACGTTGTCGAGGAGCGCGAGCATGCGCTGCTTCTCGTCGAGCGCGCGCAGCAGCTCGCGCAGCCGCGGGCCGTCCTCGAACTCGGGCTGGCAGAGGATCTGGCTGCGATCGCCGACGTACAGCTCCGCCCCGACCTCGACCTGCAGCCCGAGCCGGCCGAGCGCCACGTGCCTGCGCCAGAGCGCGTCGCGCTGGGCGCGGTCGCCCTCGATCTCGGCTTCGAGGCGGCTGCGCGCCTCTTCGAGCGTGAGCCCGGCGACCAGCCGAGAGAGCGACGCGGAGATACGGTCGAGCTTGCGCTGGTCGCAGTCGCGCTCGTCGAGAAGGCGCGTGCGCACGACGTCGCCTTCCGAGACCAGGATCGCCATCACGCGCTCGCTCGAGACGCGCACGAAGCGCAGGGCCGCCAGCCGCAGCCGCTCGCCGTCGTGCGCCAGGCAGAAGCCGAGCTGGCCGGTGACGTGCGTGAGCACGTCCGCCGCGCGGCGCAGGCCGTCCTCGACGGCGCCGACGGGCCCTTCGAGCTCGCGCGCGAGCTCGCGCGGCAAGGCGTGGCCGCGCGCGGGAGCGTGCAGAAGCTCGTCGACCCAGAGCCGGAACGCGGCGTCCGTCGGCACGCGACCGGCCGAGGTGTGCGGCTGCTCGAGCAGGCCGAGCTCCATCAGCTCGCTCATCGCCCCGCGCACCGTCGCCGAGGAGACCCGCAGCCCGCTCTGCTCGCAGGCGTCGCGCGAGCCGATCGGCAGGCCGCTCTCGACGTAGCCGCGCAGCACGGCCAGCAGGACCTCGGACAGACGCTCGGGCAGCTCGCGAAGCTCGTGCACGACGAGCGAGGCTAGCGGCGCGCGCTTTGGCGTGTCAACGCCCGCCGTCGTCGCCGAGCAGGCCGGAGAAGACCTCGTCCGCGAAGAGGATTCCCCGCTCTGTGAGCTTCAGCGCGCCGGCCTCGTCGCAGATCAGGCCGCGCTCGCGAAGCGCCGCGAGCTCGGCCGCGAAGAACGCCTCGGGGGCGGCGCCGAAGCGGCGCAGGAAGTCGGCGCGGCTCACGCCGTCGAGCCGGCGCAGGCCCAGGTAGAGCGTCTCGCGGCGGGCCTGCTCGTCGGAGAGCGTCTCGGAATCGACGATCGGGAGTCGATCGCCTTCGAGCGCCGCGCGCCACTCGCCGAGCGTGCGCGCGTTCCGCCAGCGCGAAGCGCCGAGTAGAGTCGCCGACGACGGGCCCAGACCGAGCACGTCGCCGCGCAGCCAGTAGCGCTGGTTGTGGCGCGAGCGGTGCCCCGGGCGCGCGTAGCTCGAGATCTCGTACTGCGCGATCCCCGCGGCGGCCAGGCGCGAGCGGAGCAAGCGGCTCATCGCGAGCACGGTGTCCTCGTCGGGAAGGTCGAGCACACCCCGCTCGGCGCCGAGCGCGAACGGCGTGCCGGGCTCGATCGTGAGCGAGTAGGCCGAGACGTGCGGAACGCCGAGGTCGATCGCGGTCTCGACGTCGCGGAGCTGCGTGTCGAGGCTCTGGCCGGGCGCTCCGTAGATCAGGTCGACCGAGAGCGTGGGGAAACCCGCGGCCAGGCAGGCCTCGAGCCCGCGCAGCGCCTCCCTACCCTTCTGAGCGCGGCCGAGCCTGCGCAGCACCGCGTCGTCGAAGGCCTGCACGCCCAGCGACAGGCGCGTCACGCCGGCCTCGCGAAGCGCGGGAACGCGGGCGACCTCGAGCTGGCCCGGGTTCAGCTCGACGGTGATCTCGGGCGACGCGAAGCGCAGCTCGGCCGAGAACGCCGCGAGTAGCCGCGAGATCGACTCGGGCGAGAGCAGCGCGGGCGTGCCGCCGCCGAAGTACACGGTCGCGATCTCGCGGCCGGCGACGCGCTCGCGCAAGAGATCGAGCTCGCGCAGTGCCAGATCGACGAATTCGCGCTCGTCGCGCTCGGCCAGCCGCCGCACGCCAATGACGTCGAAGTCGCAGTACGGGCAGACGTGCTCGCAGAACGGCACGTGCACGTACAGCCCGAGGTCGGCTTCGCCCGCGCCGCTGCTTGTCTGAGAGGCCAACCCCCGTATCCTATGCGGCCCGAAGCGCGTCGGGGAGGAGCCGGAGCTTGCGTAGTAGCCCAGGGATCGCCTTGCTCTGTCTGCTCTGCGCGTGCGCGATCGCGCCCGCGACCTCGACTCGCGAGCCGATGAGCCTCGAGAAGGACGCAATGCTCAGAACCACACTGCCCAACGGCCTCGAGGTGATCCTGGTCGAAGACCACTCCGCGCCGGTCGTGGCGCTGAACGTCTGGGTCCGGGTCGGAAGCGGCGACGAGCGCGACGAGCAGTGGGGCATGGCGCACGTGCACGAACACATGCTCTTCAAGGGCACCGAGCGCCGCGGCGTGGGCGAGATCGCGCGCACGGTCGAGGGCGCCGGCGGGAACATCAACGCGTTCACCTCGCACGACATGACCGTCTACCACATCACGATGGCGAGCCGTGACCTGCCGGTGGGAATCGACGTGCTCGCCGACGCGATGCAGGGCTCGACCTTCGACGCGACCGAACTCGCGAAAGAGGAAGAGGTCGTGATCGAGGAGATCCGCCGCTCCGACGACTCACCCGACAATCTCCTCTCGCAGGTGTTGTTCGCGACCGCGTTCCAGACCCACCCCTACCGCAAAGAGGTGATCGGCACGCAGGCGAGCGTGCGAAGCTTCACGCGCGAGGGCCTGCTCGACTTCTACCACTCGTGGTACGTGCCGAACAACATGACCATGATCGCGGTCGGCGACTTCGACCCGAAGGCCGTGCTCGCGCAGATCGAGGGTGCGTTCGCCGCAGCGAAACCGCGCGCCGACCTGGCGCACCCGCGCGCGCCCGAGCCGGAGCAGAGCGCGCCGCGCGCCGCGGTGGTGCCGAGCCAGTTCGAGCAGTCGCTGCTCGGGATCGGCTGGAAGATCACCGCGTTCGAGAATCCCGACACGCCGTACCTCGACCTGCTCGGGATGGTGCTCGGCAGCGGCGACAGCTCGCGGCTCTACCGCGAGGTGAAGGACCGCGCGCAGCTCGTGCACGGAATCCACGCTAGCTCCTACACGCCGCTCGATCCGGGGCTCTTCGTCGTCGACGCGGAGCTCGACGCCGACAAGATCGAGGCGACCGTCGGCGCGATCGCCGAGCAGATCCGGCGCGTGCGCGACCTGGGCCCGTCCGAGGCCGAGCTCGAGCGCGCGCGCACGAACCTGCTCGCGAGCCAGGTGCACGAGCGCGAGACGATGCAGGGCCAGGCGCAGAAGCTCGGCTACTTCGAGGTTCTCGCCGGCGGGATCGAGGCCGAGGCGCTGTACCTGGAGCGCGTGCGCCGCGCGACGCAGGCCGACCTGCAGCGCGTGGCGAAGACCTACCTGTCGCCGGAGCGCGCGACCGTGGTCGCGCTCACCGCGAAGGACGCGAACGGCTCGGTCGACTCCGCGAAGCTGCTCGCGGCGCTGGAACGCGGCGCGGGAAGCGCCGGGCCGAAGCTCGACTTCGTCGAGCTTCGCGACGGGATCCGCGAGTACCGGCTCCCGAACGGGCTGCGCGTGGTGGTGAAGCGCAACGAGAACGTGCCGCTGGTCTCGCTGCGGCTCTCGTTCCTGGGCGGACTGCTCGCCGAGACCGAGAGCACGCAGGGAATCACGTCGTTCCTGGCCGAGATGCTCTCGCGCGGAACGACATCGCGAAGCTCCACGCAGCTCGCGACCGAGATCGAGGACATCGCGGGAGATCTCTCCGGCTTCTCGGGGCGCAATAGCTTCGGCTTGCAGGCGGAGTTTCTGACCGAGTCGCTCGACACCGGGCTCGACCTGTTCGCCGACGTGCTGCTCCACCCGGCCTTCCCGCCGGACGAGATCGCCAAGGTCAAGGTCGAGCGGATGGCCGCGCTGCGCCGCCGCGAGGACAGCCTTTCCACCAAGGCGTTCGAGGCGTTCCAGCAGGCAATCTATCCCGAGCATCCCTACCGCTTCTCGTCGATCGGCACCGCGAAGTCGATATCGTCGCTCGATCGCGAGGCGCTCGCGCGCTACTTCGCGAGGTACGCGCAGCCCGCAAACGGCGTGCTCGGCGTGGTCGGGAACGTCGATCCCGACGGGATCGTCGCCGCGATCGCATCGCACCTTTCCGACTGGCCCGGCAGCGGAACCGTCGCGCTGCCGGCGCGAAAGACGCCCGAGGCGCCCGCGCGAATGCGCGAGGTCTCGCTAGCGAAGAACAAGAACCAGGCGCACGTGGTCTACGGCTTCCTCTCGCTCACGATCGGCGACCCCGACCTGCCCGCGCTCGACGTGCTGACGCAGATCCTCTCGGGTCAGGGCGGGCGGCTCTTCCTCGAGCTGCGCGACAAGCAGAGCCTGGCCTACACGGTGGGGGCGTTCGACCGCGAGGGCGTGGACCGCGGCATCTGGGGCGTGTACATCGCGGGCGAGCCCGCGAAGCTCGGCGAGATGACGGGCGGGATCGAGAAGGAGCTCGCGAAGATCGTCGAGGGGCCGATCCCCGACGAGGAGCTCGCGCGCGCGAAGGCGTACCTGATCGGGAGCCAGGCCGTGTCGCTGCAGCGCTTCGGCACGCAGGCGAGCCTGCTCTCGCTCGACGATCTGTACGGGCTCGGCGCGACCTACCACCTGGACTACGACCAGCGCATCAGCGCGGTCAGCGTCGACGACGTGAAGCGCGTCGCCAAACGCGTGATCCGGCTCGACGCGCCGGTGATCGCGATCGTGAAGTAGCGCGCGCCTAGTAGCCCAGCGCCGCGCCGTCGCGGCGCGGATCGGTCGAGCCGAGCCAGGTGTCGGAGCCCTTCTCGCGCACGATCAGCTGCACCGCGCCCATCGGAAAGCGGCTCGGCTCGACGCGGTGGCCCCAGGCGCCGAGCTTCTCGAGCACGTCGCGCGGGTGGCCCGGCTCGACCATCAGCACGTCGGGGCTCCACTGGTGGTGGAAGCGCGGCAGCGCCACCGCCTGCTCCGGCCCGAGCCCGAAGTCGACGCTGTTCAGCAGCGTCTGCAGCACCGCGCTGATGATGAACGTGCCCATCGGGCTGCCGACGACGTAGCGGACCTGGTCGCCGTCGAGCACGATCGTCGGCGTCATGCTCGAGAGCGGCCGCTTTCCGGGCTGGATCGAGTTCGCGGCCTGGCCGACCGCGCCCCAGGCGTTGGGGGTGCCGGGAAGCGAGAAGTCGTCCATCTCGTTGTTCAGCACGATTCCGGTTCCCGGCACGGTGATGAGCGAGCCGAACAGCGTGTTCACGGTCTGCGTGAGCGACACCGCGTTGCCCTGCTCGTCGACGACCGAGATCTGTGTCGTGCCGCGATCGTCGGGCGGCGCCGGCGCGGCGCGGCGCGTCTTCGGAATCGCCGGCTTGCCCCAGTTCCACGGCGCGCGCAGCAGGAAGAACGGCGGGCGCAGCAGCGCCGCGAGCTGATTGCCGTACGCCTTCGACGTGAGATGCTCGGTCGGAACCCGCACGAAGCCCGGATCGCCGAGATACTCGGCGCGATCCGCGAAGGCGAGCTTCATCGCGCCCGCGATCAGGTTCACCGTCTGGCTCGAGTTCGCGCCCAGCGCGGCGAGGTCGTAGGGCTCCAGCGCATTCAGCATCTCGACCAGAAGCACGCCGCCCGAGCTCGGCGGCGGCATCGACACCACCGAGAGCCCGCGGTACGTGCCGCGCACCGGATCGCGCCAGATCGGCTGGTAGCCGGCGAGATCGTCGAGCGAGAGCGCGCCGCCGGTCGCGTCGACGATCTTTCGCGCGAGATGCCCGTACGCGAGCGCCCCGCCGCCGCGCGCGCCGATCTCCTCGAGCGTGCGCGCGAGATCGGGCTGGTAGAGCCGCCAGCCGAGCTCCGGCACCTGCCCTGCGTCGAGCTGGATTCGCGCGGTCTCGGGAAAGCCCGCGAGCCGCGGCGCGACCATCTGCAGCATGCGCCGCTCGCCGGGCGCGACCTCGACGCCGTCGCGGCAGAGCCTTATCGCCGGCTTCACCAGCTCGCGCCATTCGAGCGACCCGTAGCGGTGGTGCAGCTCGTACAGCCCCTGCACCAGGCCCGGCACCGCCACCGCGCGCGGGCCCGCGAGCGTCGCGCCAGGGATCGGCTTGCCCTGATCGTCCAGGTAGGCGAGCTCGCTCGCCGACGCGGGCGCGGTCTCGCGCGCGTCGAGCGCGCTCACCTCGCCCGACTCCGCCATGTACACCACCGCGAATCCGCCACCGCCGATCCCCGAGCTGTACTGGTGCGCGACCCCCGCCGCGAAGGCGGTCGCGACTGCCGCGTCCACCGCGTTCCCGCCGCGCCCGAGGATCTCGCGCCCCGCCGCCGCCGCCGGCCCGACCGACGTCACGACCATGCCGCGCTTGCCCCACGCCGGACCGGGCTCGGCCGCGATTGCGAGCCGCGCGAGCGGCGCCAGCAGCAGTGAAGCGCAGACGACGAGCCAGCCGACGCGAGTGATGTTGCGCATGGCCGCGGACCGTATCACGCGCTCTCGCGCGCGTGCTAGCGTTCGCGCCCGTGACGCTCCGACGCATCGCCGCGCGCGCCGGCGCGCTCGTCCTCGCCGCATCTCTCGCGCTCGTCTTCGCATGCCGGCCGGGCGCTCCCGCGCGCGAGGTCGCGGTGCTGCGCGTGCGCGGCCACGGCGAGATCCGCTTCGAGCTCCTGCCCGACAAGGCCCCGCGCCACGTCGCGAGCTTCAAGTCGCTGGCCGCCGCGCACTTCTACGACGGAACCACCTTCCACCGCGTGATCCCCCGCTTCCTGATCCAGGGCGGCGACCCCAACTCGAAGGACGCCGACCCCGCCAACGACGGCTTCGGCGGCCCCGGCTACGCGCTTCGCGCCGAGTTCAACGACCTGCCCCACCTGCCCGGCACCGTCTCGATGGGCCGCGCCTCCGGCCCCGACAGCGCCGGCTCGCAGTTCTTCATCATGACCACCGCCTCCGAGCCCTGGCGCCCGAAGCTCGACGGCCAGTACACCGCCTTCGGCCGGGTCCTCTCGGGCCAGGACATCGTCGACCGCATCTCCGCCGCCCCCCGCGACGCCAACGACCGCCCGCTCGCCGACGTGGTGGTCGAGAGCGTGACGGTCGAGCCGGGCTGAGCCATACTGCGCGGCCTTGGCGCGGTAGCTCAGCTGGTAGAGCAGCGGACTGAAAATCCGCGTGTCCCCGGTTCGATCCCGGGCTGCGCCACCAGCGAAGCGCGCGACGGTGCTCGCTTTTCGACGCGGGCGTGTGGACGGCCGCGACTGTCGATTACGACGAGGGGCCGCCCGGGGGCCGTTTCAGGGGCCGCGAGTGCGTTCGCGTAGCCGCCCGACTCCTCGGGCATGAAATGCCCGTACACGTCGAGAAGCATTTTCGCGCTGGCCCAACCGCCCTGCGCCTGGATCCACTTGAGCGGCGTACCGCGCGCCATGTGCAGCGACGCGAAGCTGTGCCGCAGCGAGTGGATCGAGAGGCGCTTCTGCGTGCCGACGACCTTGCGGACGATCGGCCGGAAGATCCGGTCGCGGAGATTTCGCGGATCGTGGAGCCCGTGGGCTTCGTTCGGGAAGGCGAGCGTCTCGTCGCCGCACAGGTCGGGTCGAACCGCCCGCATCGCTTCGACCAGGCGCGTCGAGAGCTCGACGGTGCGCGCTCGGCCGCTCTTCGTGCCCCCGAGGCTCTTGCCGCTCGAGAAGCTGCGCTCGATCCGCGCGGTCGCGGCGTTCAGATCGACGTCGATCCACCGCAGAGCCGAGGCTTCGCCGATCCGCGCTCCCGTGTCGGCCAGGAAGAGGAACAGCCGCAGGTAGGGCGGATGCTTGGCTTCGATGGCCGCGAGCACCTTCGCGAGCTCGTCCGCCGTGAGCACGTCCCGCGGCGTCACGGTTCGGTCGACGCGCGCGCTGCGGCGCCGGGCCGTCGTCGGGCGCAGCTCGCTCCAGCGACGGACCGGATTCTCGCCGATCAGGTCGCCCGCGCGGGCGTGGTCGAGGATGCGCCGCAGTACGCCAAGCGCCTTCTCGATGGACCGAGGCGACAGCCCGTCGTCGGTCAGGTCCGCGTGGAGCCGCTGTACCTCGCGGACGGTGATCGAGCGCAGATCCGTCCGCTCGAGGTGCGGAATCAGATTCACGCGCAGATTCGACTCGTACTGCCGCACCGTCATCGGAGCCAGGTGCCCGTGGGATTCTCGGCCTAGCGGCTCCTGCACCTCGCGACGCAGCCACTCGAGCGCATACTCGCGGAAGGCGATCTCCGATTGCGCGCGTCTCGGCGAGGGCGCGACGAACGCCCCCTTGGCCAGGTCGGCGTTGACGTGCGCGGCCGCGACCTCGGCCTGCGCCTTGTCCTTCGGGGTCGCACCGAAGCGCCGCTTGATGCGCTTCCCCTGGTAGTGGAGCACGAGCCACCACGCCCCCCGAATCCACCTCGTCTTTGCACTCATCGCTTTTCCCCTCGGGAGCGCCGCAGGAAGGCGTCGATCGCCTGTCGGATCAGGTCCGAGACCGAAACCCCGCGCGCCTCGGCGATCTGCCCCAGGCGCTCCCTCTGCGCGGCTTCGATGTGCAGCGTCACGGAGCGCCGTTCCTCGAGGATTGCCGGCCGCCCTGCGCCTGGCCTGGCTCCGCCCCGCTTGCTCTTCCTTGCGGCCACGTCGGAATACTCGCATGGCCAACTAGAAACTACAAGCACCTATCAATACTCCCTCAGGCGAGCGAGGACTTCATCAGCGACTGCGCGGCCATCGAGCGGACTCGCCATGGAACGCGAATCCGTCCCGACCACGGAATCCCGCTCGGCGCTCGGCTGCCCTACCCGCTCCGCGATGAACCGATGGAGCCCCTCGACCGGGAAGAGCAGCGTGCCACCGTCGCGAAAGTGAGGAAGCCGGGGGAGCATGTCCCGGAGCTTTCGCAGCGAGACGCCGAGGACGAGCGCAGTCTCATCCGCGCGCAGCGTGAGGCGGTTCGCGAGGTCGATCGATCGGCGCTTCTCAGCCAAGGCGCGGCCTGACAGCGAGAATCTCCGCGCTCGGGCCGAAGGCCTCGCGCACGTCGAGGATCTCGGCCAGGTCGCGCACCTCGAGCCCGGCCAGCATCTCGCAATCGGCGAAGGTAAGGACAGGCAAACGGCCCGCCGCCTCGGCGAGGTCCTCGAGCGCAGCTCCGTCGCGCGCGAGGAGGAAGTCGCGACCGAGTGCGCGGGAATGGAGCACCGCGAAGGGGATCGAGCAGTCCTCGAGGAACCGATCCAAACGAGCCCGGGCCGAGCGAGTGAGGGAGGCCTGGTTCCGGAACAGCGCGAGAAGCTCGGCCTTCTGCGTCGCGAGCGCCTCGAGGTCCTGCTCGCCAAGCACTCCCCGGGGAGCAACCACGCGGAGCCGGCCCCGGTGCACGTCGATCCTCGCGCCGAGCGCCTCGATGCGGGCGAGCACGCGCGCAGCGCTCATAGCAAGTGCTCCTCGATCTCGGACTCCCGACGTCGCTCGTCTTCCGCGAAGGCGCTCAAGTCCTGGGGATGAGCGCCTTCGGTAAATTTGAGCGCCTTCGGCAGCTCAAGCACCCAGCCACCGCGCATGCCGGTCTTCCGGCGCGTGACTCCGAGCTGCTTGCGCGCTCGTCGGATGGTGGCCTCGGAGATCCCCGCGCTACGTGCGCTCAGGCTCAGATCGCGAGCGGCGACGCCGCCTCGAGCGAGCGCCTCGCGCAGAAAGTTTACGGCGTCGTCGACCGCGGACCGTTCCTCGTCCGCTATGGGAGAGGCGAGCAGGCTTGCGGCGGAGTGGGTCGACTCCCCGAGCCACTCGAGCCGCACGCTCGAGTCGGCCGGCAAGAGCCTATATGCGAGCGACGGTGCGCGCTCCGCAAGGTTGCTCTTGACCACTGCGAGCACGCGGCGCGAATCGTCGTCGGGGTCGCGCGCCGCGAGAAGGCCCGATCTTGCGGCTCCGATGATCCCGATGCTGCCACCGCCGCGGTAGAGAGCGTGCCCGCCCGAGCTCTTGTTCAGGTGGCGAACGATGAGCACCGCCGCCCGTGTCCGTTCGGCGAGCTTCGCAAACGGCGCGAGTGCTCGGCGGACGTCCTGATCCTTGTGCGACGAGTGCGTCCCCGAGAGGTACGCCATGAACGGGTCAACCACGACGAGAACCGCGCCCGTCGCCTCGATCGCTCGCTCGATCGTGTCGAGGTGCTCTGGGATCGACACCGGCACTAGCTCCTCGCGCTCATTCCGCACACCGGGGAGAGCGCTCACGCGCGAAGCGTCCGCGCCCGCCGCGATCAATCGGGGAAGGATCGTGTCTTCTGGGTCGTCCTCTGCCGAGAGCAAGAGAACTCCGCCAAGCGTACCGGGAGCGCCATCGGGCATCGCCTGCCCTGTGGAGACTCTCGCCGCGAGGTCGAGAGTGATGGTCGACTTCCCGACGTCCGGGTCACCGTCGAGAACGCTCAGCTTTCCGCGTGGGATGCGGCCCGGCCATAGCCATTCAACCACGCGTGGCCGGACCGTCGCGAGGTTTATGAGCTCAGCGCAGTTGGCCGATCGGCCCCCGGGATCGACGAGCTCCACGCAATTCGCAATAGCGTCGAGATCGCAGGCGTCGCCGAGCGGTTCTGTCGCAAGCATTCCCTCGCGAGCGGGCCGGCCGTTCAAGTAGTCGCGAAGGTCACCGTGCTCGCCCAGATCCGCCGGCAGAGTGACGATTCGCGTAGAAACGCCCTGTGACCGCCACCACGCGTCAGCCTTCTCGGCCCCGTCGCGGCCCGCGTCATCGAGATCGCGAACCACGCAGACCTCGCGCGGCCGAAGCCCGCGCAGCCATTCCCCGTGGCGATCGTGCGCCACCAGCGAGCTCGCACCGCCCATACTCGTGACGACGTGCGCAAGGCCTGCATCGACGCAGGCGAAGAGATCGCTCTCGCCTTCGACATCCCATAGCCGCTCGACTGCGAGTGCGCCCCCGCGGAGCGCAGGCGAGACAACCAGCGACACCGAGCCCGCGTTCCAGCGGATTAGCTTGGCGTCCTCGAGTCTCGGCTTGCCCGACGCATCGATAGCCCAGAGCTTCCGCGAGCCCGAAAGCGCGGGGATTGCGAGCCACTCCGCGCCGTAGCAGCGGACGCGCACAAGCTCGAGTGCGGTAAGTGTCTGCTCGCGCAGGATGCGCCGCGACCGCTTGAGTGCGGCGACCTGCGCCGCCGTCGGTGGCCCGAGGATCTCAATACGCGCCCCAGAGTCGCTCCGCGCTCGCTCGACCCGCGCTCCATCGTCGTCGAAGAGGTCCCGCATCTCGAGCCCGAGCCTGGCGACGATCGCCTCGACGGTACAGTTCCGATGGCATTTCAAGAGCACCTTTCCGTCGCGTTCCGTGACGCTGAGCGAGGGCGTGCGATCGTCATGCGCCGGACAGCGCCAGGTCTTGCCGCCGTCGCGCGTGGTCGACCCTACACGCTCCAGCGCTGCGCGAATTCGAGCGAGCGCGGTCATGACGCCGCCTCAGCCTCGAGCGCGAGCAGCGCCGACTCGATCGCGTCGCGCGTCGCGACGAGCTCGGCGAGCTCCACGGCGTCGATCGCCGCGCGTCGCGCGATCTCCCGCGCGAGCTCGAGGCGCGCGGCCGTCAGCGCAGCCGCGAGCCCGCCCGCCGCCGCGACGTGCAGCGCCGCGAGCGCGGCGTCGCGCAGCACGAGGACGCGCCGGCCGACCCGCACCACCGGAATCCGTCCCGCGGCGACGAGCCGTCGCACGGTGCGCTCCGCGAGCCCGAGCTCGTGGGCGAGGTCCAAGACCGAGACGGCGTGTCGTGGCATGCCCCCGAGTCTAGAACTGGCAAGTGACCGTCCCGGATCTTCGCGTCAAAACCTGGAACGCGGCCGCCCCGTAGTTTTGGCGCGCCGAGGAGACCGGGTCCGCTCTAGCCCGCATTTCTCACCACGGTGATCCGTAGGTGGTCGCGGTGCGCTGCGAGGGCGTCGGCGGTGGTGGCTCGGCGGCCGAGGGCCAGCGGCGGCCTTCGAGGGGATGGCGGGCCGTTCGCCGGC
>VGRW01000039.1 GCA_016875225.1 Deltaproteobacteria bacterium | reverse complement strand
GACGAGGAGATCGGCTCGCTCGGCTCGCGCCCCCGGATCGAGGCCGAGGCGAAGCGCGCGCAGATCGGCTTCGTCTTCGAGCCCTCGCCCGAGAACGGCGAGATGGCGCGCTCGCGAAGCGGCGTCGGCCAGTTCCAGCTCTCGGTCGAAGGTGTCGCCTCGCACGTCGCCACGTCGCAGCGCGACGGGCGCAGCGCGATCGTCGCGCTGGCCCGCAAGGTGATCAATATCGAGTCACTCACCGACTACGAGCGCGGGGTGATCCTGAACGTCGGCACGATCTCCGGCGGCACCAAACGCAACATCGTTCCCGCGCACGCCGAGGCCTGGATCGACCTGCGCTTCGACGAGCTCGCGCAGGGCCAGGAGGTGCAGCGCGAGCTCGAGCGGATCGCGCGCGCGAACGACGGCGCGGGAACCAGCGCCGCGCTCTGGGGAGTGCTGCACCGGCCGCCGAAGCCCGAGACGCCCGAGGTCGCGAGACTCCTCGCCGCGCACCGCGGGGTCTCGCTCGCGTTGCGCTACGCGGCGCCGGAGCCCGTGCACTCCGCCGGTGTCACCGACGGCTCGATCATGGCCGAGGTCGGGCTTCCCACACTCGATTCGATGGGCGTGCGCGGCGGCGGCGCCCACACGGACGCGGAGTACATCGAGCTTCCGAGCCTGTCGGAGCGCGCGACGCTCGCGGCGATCCTGCTGCGCCAGCTCGCTCGCGAGACGCTCGAGGCGCCCGAGGCGCCCGAAGCGCCCGAAGCGCCGCCGGGCGCAGGTTTACCTTCGGCGGGGGCCAAGTTAGAGTCCGGGCGTCCATCACCGCCGGTGATCGCTGGGTCCCGGCCGGTGGTCGGTCCGTGAACCCCGCCAGGTCCGGAAGGAAGCAACGGTAGCGGTGCTCTCCAGGTGGTCGGATCGGCCCAGCGATCACCCGCGGTGATGGACCTGGCCGAGGTTCTCCCCTGACAATGACTCCCCCGAGATGAGCTACGAGGTTCTCGCGCGGCGTTTCCGGCCGAAGACCTTCGACGAGATCGAGGGCCAGCGGCACGTCGTGACGGCGCTGCGCAACGCGATCCGGCTCGGCCGCTTGCCGCACGCGCTGCTTCTCGCGGGTCCGCGCGGTGTGGCGAAGACCACGATCGCGCGAATCCTCGCGCGCGCGCTGAACTGCGACGAGGGCCCGACCGAGAAGCCGTGCGGGAGGTGCTCGCCGTGTCTGGAGATCGCGGCGGGCACGTCGCTCGACGTGCAGGAGATCGACGCCGCCAGCAACACCGGCGTCGACAACGTGCGCGAGATCCGCGAGAGCGTCCGCTACGCGGCCGCGCCCGGCAAGCACCGCATCTTCATCATCGACGAAGTCCACATGCTCTCGACCCCGGCGTTCAACGCGCTGCTGAAGACGCTCGAAGAGCCGCCGCCGCGCAGCCTGTTCATCCTGGCGACCACCGACCCGCAGAAGATCCCGATCACCGTGCTCTCGCGCGTGCAGCGCTTCGATCTGCGCCGGCTGGGCAGCGCCGAGCTGCTCACGCTGCTCGGCAGGATCTGCAGCGCGGATGGGATCGAGGTGCCCGAAGCGGTGCTGCGCACCATTGCGCGCGAGGCCGAGGGCAGCGGGCGCGACGCCCTCACGCTTCTCGACCGCCTGACGAGCGCTCTCGGCAAGACCGTCGCCGAGAAGGACGCGATCGAGATCCTCGACCTGATCGACCGCAAGCTTCTGGTCGGCGTGCTCGAGCCGGTGCTCGCGCGCGACCCGGCTGCAGCGCTCGTGGCGCTGCGCCGCGTGCTCGAGCGGGGCATCGATCCGGCGCGCCTGGCGGGAGATCTGCTCGCGGAGCTGCGCGATCTGGTCGTCGCGCGCCTGGTCGATGACCCGACCGGAATGATCGACGCCGCGCCCGAGGCGATCGCCGAGCTTCGCGAGCGCGCGCGGCCGCACGACCCCGAGACGCTGCAGCGACTCTTCCGCGTGTTGCTCTCGCGCATCGGCGAGCTTCCATTCGCGTCGCGGCAGGAGCACGCGCTCGAGATGGCGGTGCTGCGCCTGGCGACGCTGCCCGAGGCGGAGACGCTCGCCGCGCTGATCCAGAAGCTCGACGCGCTCGACGGTGCGCCGGGCGGAGGCGGCTCTCCGAGCGGTTCCGGTTCGACGGGGCCGGGCGCACGCGTCGCGAAGCCGGCCGCGCCGGCGAAGCCCGCGCCGCGGGTCTCGTCGGCGCCCGCGACCGCGGCTGCAGCGGTGCCTGCGCTCGTGGCTGCGCCTGCACCTGCAGCCGCAGCTGCTCCCGCAGCTGCACCGGCTCCCGAGCCCGAGCCGCCGACCCCGGACGACGCGGAGCTCGCGCCCCCGATCGACGACGCGCGCGACGGCGCGCTGCTGCCGCCCGACCGATCCGTGCTGAGCCACCAGCAGCGCTCGGCGCTCGAGGCGCGCGTGCGCGCCGAGGCCAAGGCGCACCCGAGCGTGCACCAGGTGATCGAGACGCTCGACGCGGAGCTGCGCGAGATCCGCGTCGACTCGCGAACGCTGGCGCCCCCGGGCCGAGGCGCGCCGTGACCGAGCCCCCGTTCGACCTTCGCGCGGTCATGGCGCAGGCGCAGGAGATGGGCGAGAAGCTGCGCCGCGTGCAGGAGGAGCTCCGACACCGGAGCGTGTCGGTGACCGTGGGCGGCGGGATGGTCGAGGTCAAGGCCAACGGTGCGCTCGAGATCCTGGAGGTGAAGATCGACCCGCTGGCCGTCGACCCGCGCGACGTGGCGATGCTCCAGGATCTCGTCTGCGCGGGTGTGAACCAGGCGCTCGTGCGTGCGCGCGAGATGGCCGCGGCGGCGATGCAGCAGGTCACCGGGTTCTCGCTGCCGCCGGGCCTGGGCTTCGGCCCGCCGGGCGGTGGAAATTGAGCGATTCGAGCCTCGAGCCGATCGAGCGGCTCGTGAAGGCGCTGCGGCGCCTGCCGGGAATCGGCGAGAAGACGGCGACCCGGCTGGCGTACTACCTGCTCTCTGCGCCCGAGAGCTACGCCGCGGAGCTCGGCCAGGCGATCCTGCGCCTGCGCGCCGACATCCGCCTGTGCGAGGTCTGCTTCAACCTGACCTCGCGCTCGCCCTGCGAGATCTGCCGCGACGAGACGCGCGACGCCCGGCTGGTCTGCGTGGTCGAGGAGCCGGCCGACCTGGCCTCGATCGAGAGCACGCGCGGCTACAAGGGCCGCTACCACGTGCTCGGCGGCACGATCTCGCCGCTCGACGGCGTGGGGCCCGAGGCGCTGCGCATCGACGCGCTGGCCCGGCGCGTCGAGTCCGGCGGGATCGACGAGGTCATCCTCGCCACCAATCCCAACCCGGAAGGCGAGGCCACCGCTCTCTACGTCGCCGATCGACTCGCGATGTCGGGGGTGCCCGTGACGCGGATCGGCTACGGAATGCCGATCGGCGGGGATCTGGAATACGTCGATCCGATCACGGTCCGGAAATCGCTCGAGAATCGCCGCTCGTTCCGGAGCTAGAGCCGGGCCGATTCTCAAGATCCCGCGGCATCCGCCGATTCGACAGCTGGAATCGGCTTGTCTGGCGAAATCGCCCTCTGCTAGTCTGCGAACCGGGATTTCCCAGACGGATCGAAGTGTTAGAGCTTCGACTGCGCCGAGATCAAAAGGGGCCGAGGCGATGTCGTTGACGCCGCAGCTAGTGCTCTTCGAGGACGACCATCGCAAGCTTCTCGCCGTCTCCGAACGGCTGGTCGAGGACGCGAACGCCAAGGCGATCTTCCTGGTCGATCGAAACGGTCAGCTCGTGACCGAAGCGGGCGAGCTCAAGGGCATCGACACCACGTCGCTCGCGTCACTGGTGGCCGGGAACGTCGCGGCCACGCAGGGGCTGGCGAAGGTGATCGGCGAGCCCGACTTCCCGACTCACTTCCACCAGGGCGAGCGCGACAACGTCCACATCACGCTGGTCGCGCAGCGAATCATCCTGGTCGTCGTCTTCGACGACCGAAGCTCGCTCGGACTGGTCCGGCTGCGCGTGAAGAAGGCCGGGCAAAAGCTTTCCGAGCTGTTCGACGAGATCTTCAAGAGGGCGGAATCGGATTCGGACGCGGACGGGCCGGCCTCGCCGTTCGCCGAAATCAGCGACGAAGACATCGACAACCTGTTCTCGGACTAGAGATCCCATGGCGTTCATCAACTACAGCGCGCGCGAGATCAACTGCAAGCTCGTCTACTACGGACCGGGGCTGTGCGGGAAGACCACCAATCTCAAGTACATCTACGAGAAGACCGCGGCGGACGCGAAGGGCAAGATGATCTCGCTCGCCACCGAGACCGAGCGCACGCTCTTCTTCGACTTCCTGCCGCTCTCGCTCGGCGAGATCCGCGGCTTCAAGACGCGCTTCCACCTCTACACCGTTCCGGGTCAGGTCTTCTACGACGCGAGCCGCAAGCTGATCCTGAAGGGCGTCGACGGTGTGGTCTTCGTCGCCGACAGCCAGGAGGAGCGCTTCGAGGCGAACGTCGAGTCGCTGGAGAACCTGAAGGCCAACCTGCGCGAGCAGGGCTACGACTTCGACAAGATCCCCGTCGTGCTGCAGTACAACAAGCGCGACCTGCCCAACGCCGTGCCGATCGAGGACCTGAAGTCCGCGCTGAACCCGACCGGGAAGATCGCCGACTTCGAAGCCGCCGCGCAGTCGGGCAAGGGCGTCTTCGAGACCCTGAAGGCGCTCGCGCGGCTGGTGCTCCAGGAGCTGAAGAAGGGCTCGCGCTAGCCCGCTCGCGGGACGCGCCGCCGGCGGAGTAAGATCCGCCGATGCCGAGCTTTCGCACGCGCGGGTTCTCGATCCACTACGAGCTCCACGGCGACGGACCCAAGACGCCGCTTCTGCTCGTGATGGGAATGGGCGGAACCTGCCAGGGCTGGCTCACCGTCACCGTGCCCGACCTGATCCGCGCAGGCCACCCGTGCATCGTCTTCGACAATCGCGGCGCCGGGCAGTCGGAGGATCCGGGCGGCCCGTTCAGCACCGCCGAGATGGCCGAGGACGCGCGCGCTCTGCTCGACCATCTCGGGCTCGCGCGTGCGCACGTGCTGGGTGGATTCCTCGGCGGCATGATCGCGCAGGAGCTCGCGCTCGAGCACCCGCAGCGGCTCGCGTCGCTGGTCCTGGCCGGAACCTACGCGCGCGCCGACGCGAAACGGCGCGCGGTGCTCGACCTGTGGAAGCGGATGGTCGAGCTCAAGGTCCCCGCCGAGATCCGGATCAAGAACCGGCTCGCCTGGACGATCGGCGACGCGACCATGGAGCAAGAGGATCTGATCGAGGCGATGTGGCGCTTCTACCTGCGCGACGATGCGCCGATGGACGACCGCGTCTTCGCGCGACAGGCCGACGCCTGCATCGCGCACGACGCGCTCGAGCGGCTCGACCGGATCCGCGTGCCGACGCTGGTGGTCTGCGGCGAGGGGGACATCCTGACCCCGCCCGTGCTCTCGCGGCAGCTCGCCTCGCGCATCAAGGACTCGCGCCTCGTTCTGCTGCCCAACGCCGGCCACCTGATCGCGGCCGAGCTCGCGCCGCGCTTCAACCGGCTCGTGATCCGCTTCCTCGCCGAGCAGGAGCGGGATCTCTCGCCGAGCTAGCTCGCTGCGCTCCGGCGCTTGGCGTCGGTCGCCCAAATCGAGACCAGCTCGAGAAGCTTCGCGCGCTGGATCGGCTTGGTGGCGAAGTCGTCGCATCCCGCGGCGAGGCAGCGCTCGCGATCGTCGCTGGTCGCGTGCGCGGTGAGCGCGATGATCGGCGTGGTCGCACCGCGATTTCGCAGCGCGCGCGTGGTGGCGTAGCCGTCGAGAAGCGGCATCTGCATGTCCATCAGCACCAGGTCGAACGGCGTGCCCTGTTCTTCTGCGAGCGCGAAGCAGGCGAGCGCCGCTTCTCCGTCCGAAGCCAGCTCGACCCGCGCACCGCGCGAGCGCAGCAGTCCGCTGATCAGGCGCTGGTTGTCGTCGCCGTCCTCGACCAGAAGGATGCGCGCGTCGGGGATCGCGACCTCGCGCGCGGGAATCCCGGCCGCGGGCTCCGGGCGCGTCGAGCCCCGCGGATCGCCGTCGACCTCGCGAACCGCGACGTCGGGCGACCAGCCGGACTCGACCCAGAACGTGAAGGTCGAGCCGGCGCCGGGCGCGCTCACGACGCCGAGCTCCCCGCCCAGCGCCTGCACCATGCGGCGCGAGATGGAAAGACCCAGACCGCTGCCGCCGTAGCGGCGCGTCATCGACGAGTCGGCCTGCGTGAACGCCTCGAAGATCCTCGCTTGCGCTTCGGGCGCTATCCCGATGCCCGGGTCACTCACCGCGAACCAGAGCCGTCCCTTGCCGAGCTCCTCGTGCCAGACTCGAAGCTCGATCGCGCCGCTCTCGGTGAACTTGATCGCGTTGCCCAGAAGGTTGATCAGGATCTGGCGCAGCCGCGTGGGATCGCTTCGCACCGAGACGGGAATCCGCCCGCGCGCTTCGACGCGCAGATCCAGCCGCTTGCTCGCGGTGCGCACGCTCATCAGCGAGCAGACTTCGTCGACGAGCGCGAACGGATCGACCGAGATGCGCTCGACGTCCAGGCGACCGGCCTCGACGCGCGAGAGGTCGAGGATGTCGTTGATCAGCGCCACCAGGTGGCGGCCGTTGCGCCGGATCGCGTCGATCATCTCGCGCGACTCCGGGCCGAGCGGCCCGAGCGCGAGCCGCTCGTCGAGCTCGTCGGCGTAGCCCAGGATCGCCGTCATGGGCGTGCGGATCTCGTGACTCATGTTGGCGACGAACTCGCTCTTCGCGTGGCTTGCCGCGAGCGCAGTCGCCTCGGCATCGAGCGCTCGGTCGAGCGCCGCGGTGCGCGAGATGTCGTACGCGTGGCCGAGCCCCAGGATCATCCAGATCAGCGTCGCCATGGTGATCGCGCGAAACAGATCGAACACCTCCGGGCTGATTCCGTGCGCAGGGGGCGCAAACGGCGTGAGCGGCGCGAGATCGAGCGCGATCAGGCAGCCCGCGCTCACCACCCCCCAGCCGAGGCCAGCGCGGAAGCCCACGACGGTGAGCGCGAGAAGCGGCGGGTAGGCGAGTAGCAGGCTCGCCGGGCTCGACGCGCCGCCCGCGAGCCAGCTGTGGTACGAGAGCAGGGCGACCAGCGAGGCGCACATCGCGTGCCCCACCTGCTCGATCCGATCCGTGCGTCGCAGCAGGCCCAGAAGCGCGAGGTGGACGACCAGCGTGGCGAGAAGAGTGCGCGTGAACGGCACCGCAATCTCGCGGGGCAGCAGCCCGCGGAAGCTCGCTGCGAACACCGGAACCATCGCGAAGGCGATCAGGCTGGTCCCGACCAGAACGCGAGCGCGGCGGACCTGATCCTCTCCGCGCGCGCGGATCGCGGGCGAGATGAACCAGTCCAGCAGCCTCGTGCGCTGCGGCTCGGCTCTGCCCATCTCTTCCATACCGATGGCTTCGACCGGTACCCGCGCCCGGCTTGAGGGAGAGCGCGCCGAGCGCGGGATCAGTGACGGACGGCGGTGACCGCCTGCGCCCGCACGCGCCAGCGGCAGTGCGGAGTCACAGTCCGAGCAGCCGCGCGGCGTTGTCGTGCAGGATCTTGCGGCGCAGCTCCGGCCGGCCTTCCGTCGCGACGAGCACCTTCGCGAGCGCGAGCGCGTGGTGGTAGAACGGCCAGTCCGTGCCGTAGACGATCCGGTCCGGGTCGCCGCGATCGATCACGCGGCGCAGCTGCGAGAGGCTGATGCACGAGACCTCGAGCACCGCGTTCGCGTGGCGGAGCTGCAGCTCGAGGCCCAGGTCGGAGTCGAGCGCGCCCGCGTGGCCGAGCACGAAGGTGGTGTCGGGACACTCGGCCAGCGGCCGCTCGTAGCTCGGCACCTGCACGAACTTGCGCGCGGACGCGAGCTCGATCCCGACCGGCCCGCAGTGCCAGAGCACCGGAATGCGCTCGGCCGCGGCGAGCGCGTACAGCGGCATCGCCTCGTCCGCACCGGGAAGGAACTTCTGCAGCTGCGGGTGCAGCTTCAGCCCGCGCGCGCCCGCGTGGAGCTGCTCCTCGAGCTTCTCGCGCGGGCGACGTCGGCGCGGGTGCACGCTCCCGAACGGCGTGGTCGAGCTTCGCGCCTTCGCGGCCGCGATCGAGTCCGCGACGTGGCGGCTCGGCAGGCCGATGTCGATCGCGAGGATCGCGCTGTGCACGATGCCCATGTCGCGGCAGTCGCGCGCCCGGTTGGGCGCGGTGTGCGTCCAGCGCTTGCCGATGCCGAGCGCGCCGCCGAGCACGAGCTCGGATTTCAGCTGCTTCACGCCTAGCGCGCCGAAGTTGTGATTGGCGTAGACGTCCAGGTCGTGGCGGCTGCAGCAGGGCAGCAGCAGCTCCGTGCGCTCGCTCTCGCGCTCCAGGTCGAAGCGCAGCGGCCAGATCGCCGGCAGCGCGTAGTGCGCGTGCATGTCGATGATCGGCCCGACCGAGGCGTCCGAGACCACCAGCCGATCGCCGTCCACGTCGAACCAGGGCAGCCGCGCCAGGTCCTCGAGTCGGTCGAAGCGGAACGTCTCGTTCTCGGCCAGCGCGGAGCCCATCGCGAGAGAGTACCCGAGTATGCTCTCGCTTCGGACCTCGAAAGGAGCTGCGCATGACGGAGCTTGCAAAGATCGGCCCGGCCTTCGTCGAGATGGCCCATCGCATCGTCTGGTGCAGCGCGGCGACGGTCGATCGCCGCGGCCGCCCGCGCTCGCGCGTGCTGCACCCGATCTGGGTCTGGGACGGAGCAAAGCTCTCGGGCTGGATCGCCACCGGCCCCACGCCGCTGAAGCGGGCGCACCTGGCGCAGAGCCCGTATCTCTCGCTCAACTACTGGGCGACCACGCAGGACACCTGTCTGGCCGAGTGCCGCGCCGAGTGGGCGTTCGACGACGAGACGCGAACGCGCGTCTGGAACCTGTTCCGCGACGCGCCCGCGCCGGTCGGCTACGACCCCGCCATCATCCCCGGCTGGACCAAGCCCACCGACGCGAGCTTCGCCGCGCTTCGCCTCGAGCCGTGGCGGCTGCGCGTGTTCCCGGGCAGCGTGCTGCTCGGCCGCGGCGGCGAGGTGCTGACCTGGCGCGCCGACGGCTCGTAGTGCCGGGTCAGTAGAACAGGTACGGCCAGACCGAGCGCATGGGACGGCCGTCGCCGAAAGCGCGCGTGCCCGAGGCGCCGGGCATTCGCTGCATCCACCAGACCAGGAACTCGCCGCCGCAGTCGCCGTAGTCCGAGTACGCGCTCCAGTCCTGCGCCGAGACGGGCGCGCGCTCGCCCGTCGTCCCGAAGCCGCGGCAGCTCGAGAGCACGGCGTCGGGGTTCGCGTAGTCGTAGCCCGACTCGGCGTTCGGCGGGAAGTGCACGTTGCCGCAGACCGCGTCGAACGGATCGCGCTCGTGCGCGCCGTCGTACGTCTGAAGCGCGAGCGACGACGGCGTCGGGTGCTCGATGCACGGCGGCGACGGACAGGACACCCCGTACAGGCTCGGCAGCGGCAGACCCCAGCGCGTGTCCAGATCGAATCCCGCGAAGCGGTCGAACCACGCCGTGAGTCCCGGCGTGACCGCGCGCGCGGCAGTCGACTCGATCCCGTGCGCCTGTGAGTGGATGTAGCAGCCGGGGCCTCGGCTGTAGTTCACGAATCCGACGCGCAGGCTCACGCCGCAGACCGGCACGTCCAGATCGAAGCAGCCGTTTCCCGCGCAGCGGTCGAAGCCCTCGCCCACGCGGTTTCCCGCCGAATCGTAAAGAGGCTTGGATTCGAGGACCTCGGCCGCGCCCGCGTCCGGGACATCGCCCGAGCCGACCACCCAGACGTCGTGCACCAGCCCGCGCTCGGCCAGCTCGCAGAGCTCGAGGTAGCGGCCCGGGTCGTTCGGATCGATCACTCCGTAGTGCTCGGCGAAGTCCTGGTCGAAGAGCTCCGCGTAGTCGAAGCGCCAGGCGCCGGGCTCGCCGTCCGGCCGGCGCGGGTAGAGCGTCGAGTTCTGGTACGGCCAGCCGGGCGGCGCGGGATCGCGCCCTTCGACGCCGTCGCGAAGATCGATCACCGCGTCGCCGAAGATGCGGTACTCGAGCTGCGGGGTCGCGCCCGGGATCTCGTCGCCGCGCTCGCGCGATCCCTCCGCGAGCCCCGCGATCACGCCGTCGACCAGCGTCCGCACCGCGCCCGGCGAGCTCGGGTTCACGAAGTTCAGCACCAGCACCGTCGGCTCGAGGCGCACGACGTCGTCGTGGTGCGCGGCGAGCCACGGGCTCGAGTTCGCGGGCGCGTAGGCGTTGGGCCAGACCGTGGCTCCGCCGTCGCTCTCGAGCGCGCAGGTGTCGCCCGGACCCTCGCCCCAGCCGTACGCGCACTCGTCGCAGCGCGCGCCCGAGTAGCCCAGGTCGCACTCGCAGGCGAGTGACTCGCCGCAGCTCCCGTGCGCGCCGCAGTCACACGGCGCGCGGCAGGTCGGCCCGACCGCGGCGAGCCCATCGAGCTCGATCCGGAATCCTGCGCCCCAGGTGTCGGCCTCGAGCTCGACCGCGGCCACGGCCGTGCGGTCGAAGCTCTCGTCGCCGCTCGTAGTCCAGCCCGCGCCTCCGTCCAGCGGCACCGAGATCGGGCGCCAGAGGAAGCCGTCGTCGGGAAGCCGCGGGGCGGTCGGCTCGTAGCGCCGCCGCCGCCCGAACGCGTCTTCGAGGGTGAGCGCCGGCCAGCTTCCCTGCCAGGTCGGTGTGTTGGTGTTCTCGGCGCGAACCGCGAAGCGCAGCTCGCTCGCGATTCCCTCCGAGACGTCGAGCGGCCCGGGCGCGGCGTGGCGCAGCGTCCAGCCGAAGAGCGCGGTCGTCTCGGCGCGCAGCGCAGCGCTTCCCACCAGCGCGTCGTCGGGCGCGAGCGCGGAGAGCTCGGTCGGGTAGCCGCCGACGGCGCTCGCGCTCCAGGCGCCGGGCACGTCGTCCTCGACCAGGTCGGCGCAGAGCGCGAGGTCGAGCGCGCGAGCCACGTGCGCGTCGGCTTCGCGCTCGAGCGGCGCGCCGTCGTCGAGCGTGAGGCAGCCGCCTCGCCGCTCGGCGCGGGCGAGCTCGGCGTGGAAGCGCTGGCGCGCGCGCGCGAAGCACGCGGCGTCGCGCGGCAAGTCTCTACTCAGCGCCTTCGCGTGACACTCGAACGCGTCGCGCGCGTGCCGCCCCGCGCCGCGCAGCTTGG
The DNA here is from genome assembly GCA_016875225.1 of Deltaproteobacteria bacterium. Lineage (NCBI taxonomy): Bacteria > Pseudomonadati > Myxococcota > Myxococcia > Deltaproteobacteria bacterium. Next base: position 21,668 of record VGRW01000039.1, on the reverse strand, counting down.
CCGCGGCGCAGGAATCGGCCGCGCCCGCCCCCGTGCGGAGCCGTGCGGCGGCGGCCTTCCAGAACTCGGCAGCGCTCTCCGCTCCGTCAAAAGCGTCGCCTGGCGTGCAGCCTTTGGCTTCGAGCTTCGCGAACGCGTCGGCGAGTCGCGTCTGCGCCTTCGCCAGGCACGCGGTGTCTACGGCTGCGCCGGATCCAGCCGCGCGTGAGTGGCAATCGAGCCCCGCGGCCGCGTGCTTGCCGAGAGCCTTGGCCCGATCCGCGCCGCACTTGTCGACCGCCGCGAGCGCGGTCTCCGGCCCGAGCATGGCCAGGAGCAGCGCGGCGAGGGCGAGCCTGTGACCGAGGCTTCGCACGACTCACTGCGCCAGAAGCCGCGCCGGATTCTCGACCGTGAGCTTGCGGACATCCGCGTCGGACACCCCGCAGCGTCCGAGCAGGGGCAGCACGAAGCGGGGGATCCGCGTGTAGCCCTCGCCGCCGCCGCGGCGCGTGCAGAGCTTGGTGAACACGTCGTGTCCGATCGTGAGCTGGTCCGCGTAGCCCTCGCGGATCAGCGCCACCAGTCCCGCCAGGTAGAACCAGTCGGGCCGGTGCGCGAAGCCGAGCTCCTCCAGGTCCCACTCCGCGCCGATGCAGGTGAAGCAGACGTGGAAGCCGCGGTCCAACACCTCGCGGTGTAACGTCAAGTCCTGCGCCGCAAGCCGTGGCTCGAGCACGATCTGTTGCAGGGGCAGCGACCCCAGCCAGTTCTCGACGTGGCAGATCACCGTCCGCTCCGGCACGCACTCGCTCCCGTACAGGAGCGGCAGGAACGACTCGCGCAGCTCGGGGTTCGACTGAAGCAAGCCCACGTGCACCTGCAGCGAGAGCCCCGACTCGCGCGAGACGCGCGCCGCCGCGCGCAGGTACGCGTCCGCGTCGGCGCTTCGTCCCTCGTACGCGACCTTGATCTGGCCCGGCAGGATTCCCGAGCCGTCGATCCCGCTCGCGATCTCGCCGCGCAGGTAGTCCGCGTACTGCGCTTCCGACAAACCCCGGAAGCGCTCCGGCCAGCTGTCCTCCGCGTACAGCCCCGTGCACGCCACGATGTGCACGCCGGTCGCCTGCGAGATGCGCGCGAACGCGCGCACGTCCTGGCCGGTGCGGATCCCCGGCGAGCCGGTCTCGACGATCGCGCCCCCGCCCGCCGCCGCGAAGTCCGCGACCTCGGCCGTCATCACCTTCTCGTCGTCCAGCCGAAGGTTGCTGCTCGACAGCAGCATCGCGTGCCGCAGCGTCGAGCGCTCCCCGATCTCGAACGGCCCGTCCGGCATCTCCATCTCGGCCGGCAGGATCTTCCGGAACCGATCGCGGTAGCACGCGGACAGATCGCACAGGATGTGCTCGTGCAGCGACGTGAGGCCGAGCGCTTCCGGCGCCACGGGTCCACGCACGGTCATCACCTTCGGGTCGAGCTGGCTCATCGGCAGCGATTGTCGCACGGGGGCGCGCGCAAGCGCTGCGGCTCCGCCGAGACGCGGAGTCGGTAGCTCTCCCCGGAGATCAGCTTCGATTCGGCAGGAAGGTCGCGACGAGCCCGTCCGCATGCCTCTCCACCCAGGAGGGGTCAGTCGGCTCCGCTTTCGTCAGCAGGCGCACCTCCGGAGCGTTCACGTAGGGGAGTGACGCGGCGCCCACCAACACGTAATGAAACATCGCATCGTCGATGGGCGCGGCGATCCCCGCCTCGCGCAGGCGGCGCCAGAGCACGCGTACGGCGTCGTAGAGCGGCCGAACGTGCCGGTCGGTCATCCAGCGAAGCCTCGCGCTCCTGGCGGTTGCCTCGTGCAGCATGATCTGGTTCAGCTCGGGCCTTGCAGCCGCGAAACGCACGAAGCGCCGGATCAGCTCGGCGAACCCGTCCGCGAGCGTATCGATCGCGGTGGTCCGGGCCGGATCCGCTCCGAAGTCGAGCCCCTCCATGGCGCGACCGAGCTCCGCGAAGAGGTGATCCACCGCCGCTCTCCAGAGCGCCTCCTTCGATTCGAAGTGGTAGTGGATCTGAGGCTGGTGGGCGTCGATGCGCTCGGCGATGGCGCGCGTCGAGGCGCCGTCGAACCCCTTCGCTCCGAACTCCACGAGGGCGGCGTCGAGCAAGCGCTCGCGGATGTCCCCGCGCGATCGGCGCAGCCGACGACGGCGCTTCTGCGCTTGACCCATCGGGCGAGCATAGTCTATTATCGATCGATAACAAGACTCTTGTAGAGGAGAACTCGATGCGCATCCTCCCGCTCTCGCCCGCCCCGTTCACCGCTCCGACCGACCGCGACATGCTCCCATCCGAGCGCCGCGAGTTCGTCCGCACGCACCGCACCTGCATCTTCGGTTACGAGCGGCGCTCCGACGGGCCGGCGATGTCGGTGGTCTACTACGTGCCGACCGACGGCGACGAGCTCCTCGTCTCCACGATGGGAGGCCGGGCCAAGGCGAAGGCAGTGGCGCGCTCGGGAAAGATCAGCCTCTGCATTCTCGACGAGCGCTGGCCCTTCGCGTACCTGCAGGTCTACTGCGACGCGCGGCTGGAGACCGATCCCGCGCTGGTGGTCGACGTCATGATGGCTGTCGGCGGCCGCATGTCGGGGAAACCGCTGCCCGCGGAGGCTCGGCCGGTGGTGCAGGCGATGGCGGAGAAGGAGGGCCGCGTCGTCCTGCGGTGTCGCCCCTACGAGACCTTCGCGCAGCCGCCCCGCCACCTGCACAGGAACGACCAGCAGGAGGAGATCACCCACTGGATCACGGGAGCGATGGCGTGGAACGCAACCGACCGGCCGTAGGCGCCGGCGTTCGGACGCGGTCTGAATCCCCGCGGTCTCCGCGGAGGCTCGCTCCGCGGAGGTGAGACCGAACCATTCCGCGGCGCGGACCGCACGCCGCGCTGGTTCGCCGCGATCCAATCGCGGCTCACCCGACCCGCGCCGACCCGATCCACCCGCGCTGCACCGCTCGGGCGAGGAATCCGGCCAGCTCCTGACTCGTGCCTGGCCAGGACGCGCACGCGTCGTCGAGCGTGAGTCCGCGCTCGAAGCCGGCGAGCAGCTGGAGCTCGGCCGGGACGAGCCGCTCGAGCGCGGGCTCGCCGTCCGGCGTGAACCAGACGGCCAGCCGCACGCCGCCCTCGGACAGGTCGACGCGATCCTCGCCGGTGTAGCCGGGCTGGTTGGTGAGCCAGATCCGGTCGGCGGGGTAGCGGGACTCGAGCAGCGCGACGCCGGGCGCGAGCGCGAAGCGCACCTGGCCGCGGCGCGCCTCGGGCACCTGCGCGAGCGCCGCGAGGTCGACCCTCGGCGGAACCGGCGCGAGCAGCGCGCGGTGCAGCGCCCGCTCCAAGCGCGCGACGTCGGGCAGGTAGGGCAGGGCGCGCGCGGGCTCGAAGCCGGCGAAGAAGTCGGCCAGCTCGGCGCCGTAGTCGTTCAGATCGGGCGAGGAAGCGGGATGACCGAGAGCGAAGCGGCGGGCGGCGGCGCGGAAGAACTCGTCGCCGACCAGGCGGCGGCACACGGGGTACAGCGATTCGAGCGCCTCGGCGTGGCCGCAGAGCAGGTTCTCTCGGTACGGGTGCACCCATGACTCGCCCGCGAGCATGTCGCGCACGAAGCGGCGCTGCAGCTCACGCAGCATGGAAGTCACTCCAGATCATCGCGAGTCACTCGCCGCGCGATCAGCGCGCTCGCCTTCTTCGCCTCGTCGAGCAGCTCGGAGAGCGGCGGGATGTTGCGGTCGCGCTCGAGTACGAACGGGAGTGCGCCGAACCGCTCGAGCGCGAGCTCGAGCAGGCGCCAGACGGCCGGGTCGATCGCGGCGCCGTGCGAATCGAGCAGCAGCTCGCGGCCGCGCGAGAACCCGGCGATGTGCAGCTGCGCCACGCGCTCGCGCGGGAGCGCGTCCAGGTAGGTCTCGGCCGAGAAGCCGTGATTCACCGCCGAGACGTGCACGTTGTTCACGTCGAGCAGGATCGAGCAGTCGGCGCGCTCGGCGACGGCGGACAGGAACTCCCACTCGGCCAGCTCGGACTCGGCGAAGGTCGCGTAGCTAGACACGTTCTCGATCGCGATCCGGCGGCCGAGGAAATCCTGCACGCGCGCGATGCGCGCGGAGACGTGCGCGATCGACTCCTCCAGGTAGGGCAGCGGCAGAAGGTCGTGCAGGAAGCGGCCGTCCAGCGACGACCAAGACAGGTGGTCGGAGACGAGCGCGGGCTCGAGCCGGTGCTCGAGCTCGCGCAGCCGGCCCAGGTGCTCGAAATCGAGCGGGTCGGTCGAGCCGAGCGACATGCCGACACAGTGAAGCGTCACCGGCCAGCGCTCGCGGACGCGCGTCAGGATCTCGCGCGCGGGGTCGCCGAGGGTGGTGTGGTTCTCGGCCAGCACCTCGAAGAACGGGACGTCGGGCGCGCCGGCCAGGATCGCGTCGTAGTGCGGCGCGCGCAGGCCGAGCCCGCAGGCGCGCGGGAGCGACGAGGCGGCGCTACTTGTCCTTGGGCGCGAGGCTGCCACCGACGATCTTCTCGCAGCTGCCCTTGGGCAGGTAGACCCACTCGTTCGGGTCGGCGTCCTGGCTCGCCTGCTTGCTGCAGCCGTGATTCGCGGTGCCGCAGTCGTTCTGGCCCTTCTTCACCACGCCGTAGCACTTCTCGTTTCCCGACGACGCCTGGGCGCTGGCGGCTTCGGCGATCTGGCCGACGGAGAGGCCGATCAGCGTGGTGAGGGCGGTGGCGGCGAGCGAGCGGGACTTGTCCATGGCGGTGACCTCCGTTCTTCGAGAGCGGTGCCCGAGTCTAGCGCGCTTCCGGCAGCGCCAAGAGGTCGGCGGGGGTGGGCATGGCGGCAGCCGCGCCGCGGCGCAGCGTCGCGGCGGCGCCCGCGCGCACGGCCTCGCGAAGCGCGGCAGAGAGCGGCTCGCCCCGCGCGAGCGCGAGCGCGAGCCCGCCGTTGAACGCGTCGCCCGCGCCGGTGGTGTCGAGCGCGCGGACACGCGGCGCGGCGACGTGCTCGAAGCCGGTCGCGTGAACCCAGACGCAGCCCTGCTCGCCGAGCTTCACCACCACGTCGCCGCCGGTTCGCGCCTGCAGCCGCGCGCCGGCCTGCGCGGCGGATTCGACGCTGCCGATCGCGATTCCCGTGAGCGCCTCGGCCTCGCTCTCGTTGGGCGTGAGCACGTCGACCAGCGCGAGCGTGCCGTCGGCGAGATCGCGCGCGGGCGCGGGGTCGAGCACGGTTCGCACGTGGTTCGCGCGCGCGAGCCAGAGCGCGGTCTCGACCGTCTCGGGCGGGAGCTCGAGCTGCACCAGCAGCACGGCGGACGCGCGGAACGCCGGCACCGCGTCGCGCACGTGCTCCGGGCGCACGCTTCGGTTCGCACCCGCGTCGACGGCGATCTGGTTCTGGCCGGTCGCCTCGTCGACGGTGATCAGCGCGGTGCCGGTGCGCTGGCCGGCGAGCGTCGCGACGTGCGTCGCGTCCACGCCCGCTTCGGCCAGCGCGCGAAGCGGAATCGCGGCGAACTCGTCGTCGCCCACGCAGCCGACCAGGTGCACGCGACCGCCCAGGCGCGCGGCGGCGATCGCCTGGTTCACGCCTTTGCCGCCTGCGCCGAGCAGCAGGCCGGTGGCGCGCAGCGTCTCGCCCGGCCGCACGAAGCGGGGCACGCGCACGGAGATGTCGATGTTCAGGCTGCCGACGACGGTGATGTCGCGCATCGCCCTTCAGGTAGGGCGCGCCGGGGAGCCGGGCAAGGGACCGGCGCTTGGAGTCGCGCCGCGGCGGCGGTACAAACAGGGGATGGGCATCACGACCGTGGTCGAGGTCGCCGTTCCCGTCCCGCTGGACGAGACCTTCGACTACGCGCTCCTCGACGGCCAGACCGCCGAGCCCGGCGCGCGCGTGCTCGTGCCCCACGGCGGCCGGCGCGTGGTGGGCGTGGTGGTCGCGCTGAAATCCGGCACCGCGCCGCGCGCGCGCGGAACGCTTCGCGCGGTGATCCAGGTGCTCGACGCGGAGCCGGTGCTCCCGCAGCCGCTTCTCGAGGCCGTGCTCCGCGTGGCACGCGACGCGCTCTGCCCGCCGGGAATCGCGCTCGCCGCCGCGATCCCGCCCGGCACGGCGTCGCGCCCGGGCACGAAGGTGACGCTGCTTCCCGCCGGTCTTCGCGCGCTCGAGCGAGGAGAGGTGCGCGGGACGCTGGGCCAGGTGCTCTGGGCGCTCGGCCGGCGCGCGCGCTCGGAGGCCGAGATCCGCACGCGCTTTCCCGCCGCGATCGCGGCGCTCGACCGGCTGGAGCGGCTCGGCTTCGTCTCGCGCGCGCCCGGCACCGATCCGCCCAAGGTGCGCCGAAAGCTCGAGCGCGTGTACCGCGTGGCGCCGGACCTGGACCGCGCTTCGGCCGAGCAGGCGCTCGCGCGCGCCCCGAAGCAGCTCGCGCTCCTCTCGGCGCTAGGCCCCGCGCCCGCGCCCGCTCGCTCGACGCCGGCGCTACGCGCGCTGGTCGAGGCGGGCTACGTGATCTGCGAGGAGCGCGAGCGCGTGCGCGGCTCGGCCGACGATCCGCTCGTGCCGACCGAGGCGGCGCCCGAGCTCACGCCACACCAGACCACCGCGCTCGCCGAGATCGCAAGCGCGATCGAGGCGCGAGGTGACTCGACCTTCCTGCTCTACGGCATCACCGGAAGCGGCAAGACGGAGGTCTACCAGCGCGCGGCCGACGTCGCGCTGCGCAAGGGCCGCTCGGTGATCGTGCTGGTGCCCGAGATCTCGCTCACGCACCAGGTCGTCGACCGCTTCCGCGCGCGCTTCGGCGACCGCGTCGCGGTTCTGCACAGCGGCCTCTCGGCCGGCGAGCGCTTCGACCAGTGGCGGCTGATCCGCGAGAACCGCGTGCCGATCGCGATCGGCGCGCGCTCGGCGGTCTTCGCGCCCTACACCGATCTGGGTCTGATCGTGATCGACGAGGAGCACGACGGCGCGTACAAGAGCGACGAGGGCTTCCGCTACCACGCGCGCGACGTCGCGCTCGCGCGCGCCGAGCGCGAGGGCTGCCCGGTGCTGCTCGGCTCCGCGACGCCCGACGTCGGCACGGCCTGGCGCTCCGCGCACGGCGAGTACGCGCGGCTCACGCTTCCCGAGCGCGTGGCGAGCCGGCCGCTGCCGACGGTGCAGATCGTGGACATGGGAAATCCCGGCGCGCGCGGACCCAAGCGCGGCATGCTCTCGCGGCCGCTTCGCGAGGCGCTGGCCGAGACGCTCGCCGCCGGCCAGCAGGCGATCCTGTTCCTCAATCGGCGCGGCTTCGCGGCGCACGTGTACTGCTTCTCTTGCGGCTTCGCGTTGCGCTGCACGCACTGCGACATCTCCCTCGTCTACCACGCGACCGAAGGCGTGCGGCGCATCGACGACCCGCTCGAGGGCGAGCTCCGCTGCCACTACTGCGGCTACCGCGAGGACCCGAAATCGCGCTGCCCGTCCTGCGACAGCCCCGAGGGCGGAATGGTGGCGTACGGCACCGAGCGGCTCGAGGAAGAGGTGAAGACGTCGTTCCCGAGCGCGCGCGTCGCGCGCCTGGACCGCGACACGTCGCGGCTCAAGGGCGCGCAGCGCGGAATCCTGGCCGCCTTCCACAGAAACGAGATCGACATCCTGGTCGGCACGCAGATGGTCGCGAAGGGGCACGACATCCCGAACGTGACGCTGGTCGGTGTCGTCGCGGCGGACCTGGGCCTGCACTTCCCCGACTTCCGGGCCGGCGAGCGCACCTTCCAGCTGCTAACGCAGGTGGCGGGCCGCGCCGGCCGCGGGCTGGAGCCGGGGCGCGTGGTGCTGCAGACCTTCCTTCCGCAGCACTACGCGATCGCGCTGGCGCGCACGCACGACTACCCGCGCTTCTACCGCGAAGAGGTCGCGCGGCGGCGCCCGCACGGCTGGCCGCCGTTCGCCGAGATCGTGCACGTCGCGCTCTCGGGAAAGCGCGCGGCGGCAGTCGAGGGTGCGGCGCTCGCGCTCGCGGGGCTCGCCAAGACCTGCCTCTCGGACGACACCGGCGGCGAGAGCGTGCGCGTGCTCGGTCCGGCGCCCGCCCCGCTCACTCGGATCCGCGACGAGTTCCGCTGGCAGCTGCTCCTGCTCGGCCCGCGCGAGGGCGTGCGCGTGGTCGCGCGCGAGCTGATGCGGCAGGCGCACGGCCCCGCCTTCGCCGGCGTGACCCTGCGGCTGGATGCCAACCCCCTGCAAATGCTATGAAATACGGCCGATGATCCGACAGGTCCTGCAGTTCCCCGACGCCCGGCTGCGCCAGAAGGCCGCGGCGGTCGAGCGCCACGAGATCGACGACGCGCTCCGCGCGCTCGCCGACGACATGGCCGAGACCATGTACGACGAGCCGGGCATCGGCCTGGCGGCGACGCAGGTCGGTGTCGCCAAGCGCCTGATCGTGATGGACCTGGACTGGAGCGAGGACGGCGAGCGCAACCCGCGCATCCTGCTGAACCCCGAGATCCGCGTGGCCGAGGGCCGAGCGGTGTCGGAGCAGGAGGGCTGCCTGTCGGTACCGGACTTCAAGTCGGACGTCGAGCGCCACGCGCGCGTGGTGGTGCGCGCGCGCACTCTGGACTGGGAGGAAGTCGAGTTCGACGCGACCGAGCTCGAATCGTTCTGCTTCCAGCACGAGATCGACCACCTGGACGGGGTCCTCTTCATCGACCACATCAGCAAGCTCAAGCGCGAGCTGTACGTACGGCGGCGCAAGAAGCAGCTCCGCCGCGATCAGGAGGAGCGCGAGCCGGCGGGCCACGCCGACGGCTGACTTGCGCCTGCTGTACTTCGGAACGCCGGACTTCGCGGTGCCGGCTCTTCGGGCGCTCGCCTCGAGCTCGCACACCCTGGTCGGCGTGGTGTCGCAGCCCGATCGTCCGCGCGGGCGCGGCCGGACCCTGGACGGAACGCCGGTGAAGATCGCGGCGACAGAGATCGGTGTAGATGTGTTGCAGCCGGAGAAGGTCGGAGACGAGAGCGCGCTCGCGTGGATGCGCGCGCGCGAGCCGGAGCTGGGAGTCGTGGTGGCATTCGGACAGTTCATCCCGAAGAGCGTGCGCGAGTTGCCGCGGCTGGGCTTGATCAACGCGCACGCGAGCTTGCTGCCGCGCTGGCGCGGCGCCGCGCCGATCGAGTGGGCGATCGACGCGGGCGACCCGCGCACGGGCATCTCGGTGATGCGCGTGGTGAAGGAGATGGACGCGGGCGACGTGTGCCTGGTGCGCGAGACCGCGATCGGCGCGGACGAGACCGCCGGCGAGGTCTCAGCTCGGTTGGCCGAGCTCGCCGCGCAGGCGCTGCTCGACGCTGTGGACCAGCTCGCGAATGGCCGCGCGGTCTTCGCGCCGCAGGGCTCCGTGCGCGTCACGCTCGCGCCGAAGCTCGACCGCGGCTTCGCTCAGCTCGACTTCACGCAGCCCGCCGAGCGTCTGCTGCGGCGCATCCGCGCGGCCACGCCGCGGCCGGGGGTCGACATCGAGCTGGTCCGCGCCGCCAAGCGCATGCGCATCGTGCGCGCGAAGCTCGGCCCCGACCACTTCGGCCACGCGCGGCCCGGCGCGCTTCGCGTCGAGGCGGGCCGCCTGCTGCTCGCCGCGGGCGACGCGTATCTCGAGCTCGAGCAGATCCAGCTCGCCGGCAAGCGGCCGATGCGCGCCGACGAGCTGCTTCGCGGATTCCGGGTTCCCGATGCCGAGGAGGCGCGCACGCCGTGACCGAGACCCCGTTCGTCCCCACCGCCCGCGGCATCGCCTGGTTCGTGCTCGAGCGCGTCGACCGCGACCGCGCCTTCGCCGAGATCGTGCTGCACGCGGCGCTTCCCGAGGCGAAGCTCGAGATCCGCGACCGCGCGCTCGCCACCGAGCTCAGCTACGGAACGCTGCGGCTGCGCGGCCGCGTGGATGCGGCGCTCGGCCAGGCGCTCGACCGCCCGCTGCGCCGGGTCGAGTCCGAGGTGCGAAATCTGCTCCGGCTCGGCGCGTACCAGCTGCTCTGCCTGGACTCGATCCCGGACGCCGCGGTCGTACACGAGACCGTGTTGCTCGCGCGAAAAGTAGGCTTCGAGCGCGCCACCGGTTTCACCAACGCGGTGCTGCGCGGCCTGATCCGTGTTCGCGACGAGCAGCGCCTGGTCTGGCCCGATCCGGTCGCGGACCCGATCGGCCACGTCGAGCAGTGGGGATCGATGCCTCGTTGGCTCGCCGAGCGGCTCGTCGCCGAGCTCGGCCCGGAAGACGCCGTCGCCTTCGCCGAGGCCTGCGCGAAGGCGCCGCCGCGCACCGTCCGCGTGACGGCGAACGGAGTGCGCGAGCGGGTCGCGCGCGAGCTCGGCGGCGTGCCGACGCCGTACGCGCCGAAGGGCGTGACGAACGCCGCGAAGGACCCCTCGCGAGGGCCGGCCTTCGACCGCGGCGAGTACGTGATCCAGGACGAGGCCTCGCAGCTGGTGCCGCTCCTGCTCGGCGCCGAGCCGAACGACACGGTGGTCGACTGCTGCGCCGCGCCCGGCACCAAGGCGGTCCAGCTCGCCGAGATCGTCGGGCCACGCGGAGAGGTGATCGCGCTGGAGCAGAACCGCACGCGCATGGCGCTGATCTACAAGAGCGCGCAGCGGCTGGGCCTGCACAACGTCCGCCCGCTCGAGCGCGACGTGGCGAAGGGCTTCGACCTGAAGGGCCCGTCGTTCTACCGGCGCATCCTCGTCGACGCGCCCTGCTCCGGGCTCGGCACGCTGCGGCGCAATCCCGACGCGCGCTGGCGTGTGCGCCCCGAGGAGATCCCGCGCTGCGCCGAGCGCGCGCTCGAGATCCTCTCGTCCGCGGGGCGCTACGTCGAGGAAGGCGGCTCGCTCGTCTATAGTGTCTGCACCTTCACCCCCGAGGAGACCCGTGGAGTGGTGTCGCGTTTCCTCGAGTCGGCCAAGGAGTTCCGGATCGACGATCCGAGGCCGTTCCTGCCCGAGCCCGCGCACGTGCTGGTGACCGCCGAGAACGAGCTTTCCACCTGGCCGCAGCGCCACGGCTGCGACGGCTTCTTCGCGGTTCGCCTGGTGCGCGCATGACCCCGTACAAGATCGCGCCGTCGATCCTCTCGGCCGACTTCGGGCGGCTGGCCGAAGAGGTGCGAGCCGCCGAGCGCGCCGGCGCGGACTGGATGCACCTGGACGTGATGGACGGCCACTTCGTGCCCAACCTGACCATCGGCCCCGACGTCGTCGCGGCGGTCGCGAAGGTGACCAAGCTCCCGGTCGACGTGCACCTGATGGTGCGCGAGCCCGACCACCTGCTCGAGGCGTTCGTGGCCGCGGGCGCGACGGCGCTCGGCGTCCACGTCGAGGCCTGCACGCACCTGCACCGCACGCTGGAGCGGATCCGAAAGCTCGGCGTACGGCCGTGCGTGGTGCTGAACCCCGCCACGCCGGCAGCCGCGATCGAGCCGGTGATGGGAATGGTGGATCAGGTCCTGGTCATGACCGTGAACCCGGGCTTCGGCGGCCAGAAGTTCATCGCGTCCACCCTTCCGAAGATCCGCGAGATCCGGAAGTGGATCGACCGCGACCGCCGCGAGATCGACCTGGTCGTCGACGGCGGAATCGGCCCGGACACGATCGAGAGCGTGGCGCTGCACGGCGCGCGCGTGTTCGTGATGGGAGCGGCGTTCTTCAAGACCGCCGACTACAAGAGCACCGTCGATTCCATACGCGCGAAGCTCGCGCCGTACTGATCCTCTCGGGCCCTTAGCTCAGTGGTGAGAGCGGCCGGCTCATAACCGGTTGGTCCCGGGTTCGAACCCCGGAGGGCCCACTTCCCATTGACTACGTTCGCCTTCGGCTCACTGCGCGCGCGGCTTCGCGGCGCTTGCGGGGCTCGGCTCGGGGCGGCCCTCGCCTCGCCGGTGGGCTAGGATGGCGCTGCCCCGATCCCCGGGGCGGAAGGAGGCTCGAGATGACTGCGCGATTCGTTTGCGACGGGTGCTCATGCCTCCGGCGGAGCCGACGGATCGGGTAGGTTCGCAGACCGATCTTCTGGCGAGGAATCCGGCGAGTCGCAGGCGTGGGCCTGCGGCTCGTTTTTTTTCGTCCTCGCCTTGGAGATCGGAGTGTCGAAGGAGCGGATCGGCTCGAGGTTGTCCGGCGCGGCGTTCACGCGCGGAATGCTCGCGGACCAGGAGAAGGCCGCGGTTCTGCGCGAGTTCGGCGGGCAGGGCCTGATCACGGACGTGCTCGGCGTGATCGGAGACGGCAAGGAGGCGACGGTGTACTGCTGCGCCGCCGACGCCTCGACGGGCGTCGAGCTTCTGGCGGCGAAGGTGTACCGGGCGCAGAAGTTCCGCGCGTTCGCGCACGCGCGGGACTACGCGAGCGCGCGCGTCGTGCTCGACGCTCGCAAGGGGCGCGCGATGAAGGCCCCCACCGAGAAGGGCCGGCGCATGGCGCACCACGCCTGGATCGACTGGGAATGGGAGACGCTCTGCGCCCTGCACGACGCGGGCGTCAGCGTGCCGAGCGCGCTGGCGGCCTCGGACGACGCGATCCTGATGGAGTACGTCGGCGATCGCGAGGGCCCGGCGCCGCAGCTGCGCCACGTCGAGCTCACGATCGAGCAGGCGCGCGCGGCGCTGGCGCGGCTGCTCCAGGACGTCGAGCGCATGCTCGACCTGCACCGGGTGCACGGCGACCTGTCGGCGTACAACGTGCTCTGGTGGCAGGAGCGGCCCGTGATCATCGACGTGCCGCAGTCGGTCGACCTGCACGCGAGTCGCGACGGCCTTCCGCATCTGCTCCGCGACGTGCGCAATCTGGAGCGCTACTTCGCGCGCTACGGACTCTCGGCGGACGGCTTCGCGGAGGGCGCATGGCGCCGCTATTTGCGCGGCGAGCTCGGGGGGTAGGGCTACGCGAATTCCGGATCGTGTCCTAAGCTGGCGGCGTGGGTGAGGGAGTCGGGCGCGCGCCGCTGCGCGTCGTGTCGTATCCGGGGGACGTCCGCATCTCGGGGGTCCCGGCGGAGCTCGTGCGCGCGGGGTCGCTCGCGGAGCTCCGCGGCGAGCTCGCGAAGGCGGAGCCAGCGGCGATCGTGATCGATCTGGCCAGCGGCGGCCACGGCGCGCTCGACGTGCTGCGCGAGCGACGCGCGCGCGGCTCGACCGTGCCGGCGCTTCTGCTCGTGCAACACGGCGACGCCGAGGCCGTGGAGCGCGCGCGAACGCTGCGCTTCTGCACGATGCTCGCGAGCGAGAGCGCGTCGAGCGCCGTGCTGTCGGCCGCGCTCGTCGAGCTGCTCGAGCTCTTGCCCGCGGCGCCGGCCGACGCCTCGCGCGCGCCGGCCATGCTCTTCAAGACCGACTCACGCGGGAGCTTCACTCACTTCACCCGGCGCTTTCTCGCGTACCTGGGTCTCTCCGAGAATGCGGCTCGTGGCCTCGGTTGGACCGAGCGCATCCACCCGGAGGACCGCGGCGTCTGGGCGGCGACGTTCGCGGCCGCGCTCGAGGAGCCCGACGCGTTCGAGGTCGACCTGCGCGTCTGCACGGCGTCGGGGGTGCACCGCTGGGTGCGAATCTCGGCGCTTCCCGGCTTCGACGCCAAGGAGGAGCTCTCGGGCTTCGTGGGCTCGGTATTCGAGATCGACGATCTGGTCGAGGCGCGCGAGCTGGCCCGGGCCGACGCGGCGAAGCTCGAGACCGTGAGTGGCGAGCTCGAAGAGGTCGCTCTCGCGGGCGCGCACGATCTTCAGGAGCCGCTGCGCAGCATCGAGCAGCTCTTGAAGCTCGCGCTGGCGGGCGAGTCTTCGGACCTGGGCCTGGCGCTGCGGCAGGTCTCGCACATGCGCGACCTGCTTCGCGACCTGGTCGACTATGCGGCATCGAGCGCGGTCCATCTGGCCGTCGAGCCGACGGAGCTCGCGCAGGCGGTCGAGTGGGCGCTCGAGAACCTGCGGCCCGCGATCGGCGAGTGCGACGCCGAGGTCAAGATCGACGGGCTCGCGCGCGTGAACGCCGACCCGATCCAGATCGCGCGCGTGTTCCAGAACCTGGTGGCGAACGCGCTGCGCTTCCGCAGCGGCTCGCGCCCGATCATCTGCATCGGCGCGGAGCCGCGCGAGCGCGACGTGCTCGTCTACGTGCGCGACAACGGAATCGGCATTCCGGCCCAGCACCACGAGACCATCTTCCGCGTCTTCGAGCGCCTGCACGGCGGCGAGCTTCCCGGCACGGGCGTGGGGCTCGCAATCTGCCGCCGCATCCTCGAACGGCACGGCGGACGGATCTGGGTCGAGTCGGATCCCGGCCAGGGCGCGACGTTCTACTTCACGCTGCCGCGCGGATAGACGCGAGGCACCGGCATTGAGCCCGCCGGCGGAACGAGCGCTTCGGGTCGCGGGAACCGCCGCGGCCCTCGCGCTCGCGACCGTCGCCGCCTACGGCAGCTTCGCCGGCTTCGAGTTCGTGAACTGGGACGACAACGTCTACGTGACCGCGAACTCGCGCGTGAAGTCGGGGCTCTCGCTCGAGTCGCTGCGCTGGGCGCTCTCCGCGATGGCCGCGCACAACTGGCACCCGCTCACCTGGGTCTCGCACATGCTCGACGTCGAGCTCTTCGGCCTCGACGCGGTCGGGCACCACCGCACGAGCCTCGCGCTGCACGTGCTCGCGACGCTGCTGCTCTTCCGCGCCTTCCTGCGCATGACCGGCGCGCTCGGGCGAAGCGCGTTCGCCGCGGGGCTCTTCGCGCTGCACCCGCTGCACGTCGAGTCGGTGGCGTGGATCGCGGAGCGCAAGGACGTGCTCAGCGGGCTCTGCTTCGCGGGCGTGCTGAATCTGTACGCGCACTACGCCGAGCGCCCGTCGCGCCTGCGCTACCTCTGGGTCTTCGCCGCGACCGCGGCGGGACTGGCGGCGAAGCCCATGCTCGTGACGCTGCCGGCGCTGCTTCTGCTCGTCGACGTCTGGCCGCTCGGCCGACTCCGCGTGGCGCGCCCGATCGATCGGCGCCGGGCCTTCGCGCTCGTGCTGGAGAAGCTGCCGCTCTTCGCGCTCGCCGCCGCGGCCAGCGCCATGACGGTGCTCGCGCAGGGCACGGCCATCGCGCTCGCTTCGCACTTCACGCTCGGGCAGCGGCTGGGCAACGCGCTGGTCTCGCTGGCCCGCTACCTGGGCGCGACGATCCTGCCGACCGGGCTCTCGATCAGCTACACACACCCGGGAACCTGGCCCGCGACCGCGCTTCTGGGCGCGGGTCTGCTGCTCGCGGGAATCACGCTCCTGTCGCTGCGCGCGCTGCCGACGCGCCCCTGGCTCGCGGTCGGATGGCTCTGGTACGTCGGCATGCTGGTTCCCGTGATCGGGGTGATCCAGGTCGGCGAGCAGGCCATGGCGGACCGCTACACCTATCTGCCGTCGATCGGCCTGTTCGCGATCGCCGCCTGGGGCGTTCCGGAGCTGGTTCCCCGGTTCCGCTTTCGCAGTCACGCGCTCGCGCTCGGCGCGCTCGCGGTGCTCGCGGCCTTCGGCGTGCAGACGCGCGCGCAGGTGCAGTACTGGCGCAACAGCAACGCGCTCTGGCAGCGCGCGCACGCCGTCGATCCGCTCGATCCGCTCGCGCTGGAGGTGCTCGGAGTGCTCGCGGAGGAGCAGAACCGGCACGCCGAGGCGCTCGACCTGTACCGGCGCGCGCTCGAGATCGATCCGCGCCGGCAGAATTCGCAGTACAACCTGGGCAACCTGCTGCTCTGGTACGGGCGATCCGCGGAGGCGCTCGGCCCGCTTCGCGAGGCGGTGCGGATCCGGCCGGACTTCGCGGTCGCCTACGAGGCTCTCGGCCACGCGTACCGCGACCTCGGCGAGGCCACGCTCTCGCTGCAGGCGTTCCAGCGCTCGGTCGAGATCGAGCCCGACGCCCCGAACGCGCAGTACAATCTGGGGGTCGGGCTGCTGCGCGCGGGACGGCCGCGCGAGGCTCTTACACCGTTTGGTGAAGCCGCTCGGATCCGGCCGGACTACACGATGGCCTTCGTCGGCCTCGCCGACGCCCACATGGCCCTCGGCGACCGGAGCGCGGCGCTCGCCGACGCCCGCCGGGCGCTCGCCCTCGCGCGCGAGCAGGGCGACACGGAGCTCGCGGAGCGGATCGAGGGCCACTTCGACGAGCTGCGCTCGGGCTCGGCCCGCTAGCGGCAGCGGGCGGAAAGACCGGATACGATTCCCGCCGACCCAGTCGAGGAGCCACGTGGCGAACATCCTGCAGAGCCTTCCGGTCGGTGAGCGCGTCGGGATCGCCTTCTCGGGCGGCCTCGACACGAGCGCGGCGCTGCACTGGATGCGCCAGAAGGGCGCGATCCCGTACGCGTACACCGCGAACCTCGGCCAGCCGGACGAGCCGGACTACGACGAGATCCCGCGCAAGGCGCTCCAGTACGGCGCCGAGCGCGCGCGGCTGGTCGACTGCCGGCGCGCGCTGGTCCACGAGGGCCTGGCGGCGCTGCAGTGCGGCGCGTTCCACATCACCACCGCGGGCGTCCCGTACTTCAACACCACGCCGCTCGGCCGCGCGGTGACCGGCACCCTGCTCGTCGCCGCGATGAAGGACGACGACGTAAACATCTGGGGCGACGGCAGCACGTACAAGGGCAACGACATCGAGCGCTTCTACCGCTACGGGCTGCTCGCCAATCCGAACCTGCGCATCTACAAGCCCTGGCTCGACCAGACGTTCATCGACGAGCTCGGTGGCCGCAAGGAGATGAGCGAGTACATGGAGCGCGCCGGCTTCGCGTACCGGATGAGCGTCGAGAAGGCGTACTCGACCGACTCCAACCTGCTCGGCGCGACCCACGAGGCCAAGGACCTGGAGCGCCTGAACGCCGGGATCAAGATCGTGCAGCCGATCATGGGCGTCGCCGCGTTCCGCGAGGACGTGGTCGTGCGCGCCGAGACGGTCACGATCCGCTTCGAAGAGGGCCAGCCGGTCGCGCTGAACGGCATGACCTACACCGATCCGGTCAAGCTCTTGCTCGACGCGAACGCGATCGGCGGGCGCCACGGGCTGGGCATGAGCGACCAGATCGAGAACCGCATCATCGAGGCCAAGAGCCGCGGCATCTACGAGGCGCCGGGAATGGCGCTGCTCTTCATCGGCTACGAGCGGCTCGTCACCGGCATCCACAACGAGGACACGATCGAGCAGTACCGCGAGAACGGCCGCAGGCTCGGGCGCCTGCTCTACCAGGGCCGTTGGTTCGACCCGCAGGCGATGATGCTTCGCGAGTCCGCGCAGCGCTGGATCGCGCGCGCGATCACCGGCGAGGTCACCGTCGAGCTGCGGCGCGGAAACGACTGGTCGCTTCTCGACACCGTGAGCCCCAACCTGACCTATCACCCGGAGCGGCTGACCATGGAGAAGGGCAGCTCCGTGTTCTCGCCGCAGGATCGCATCGGCCAGCTCACGATGCGCAATCTCGACATCAGCGACACGCGCGACAAGCTGGGGATCTACACCAAGGCCGGGCTGCTCTCCCAGCCGTCGAGCGGGGAGCTGCCGCTGTTGCCGGCCGTCGAGAGCGAGCGCGAGCCGGGCGAAGAGTAGAGCCGGCATCCACCGTGGCGGGAACGGTACGAGCCCTCCTCGCGCTGCTCCTGTTCGTCCCGTTCGCGATGGCGATGTTCCAGCGCAAGCCGCGCGCGACCGCAGCGTCGATCGTGTTCCTGTGCGGCATCGGCTTCCTTCCCGAGCAGGCCGCGTTCGATCTGCCGACGCTGCCGCCGATCGGCAAGGAGTACCTCACCTATCTCTGCGCTCTTGCCGGCGGGATGATCTACCGGGCGAAGAGCATCGCTTCGGCGCGGCCGGGCCGCGGCCTCGAGGCGCTGGTCGTGCTGATGCTGGTCGAGAACATCATCACGGCGTTCATGAATCCGGATCCGATGTGGGACGAGGGCAAGCTCGAGGCGGGGCTCGGCATCTGGGACGTGGTCGCGAAGACCGGCGACGACGCGCTCGGCATCGCCCTGCCGTACTTCGTGGGCCGGGCGCTGTTCCGGACCCGGCAGGACGCGCTCGTGCTGATGAGGACCCTGGGCATGGTCGGGCTGGTCTACACCGTGCTGATCGTGATCGAGGTCGCGGGAAGCATTCCGTTCAAGGTGTTCCAGCTGGGCGAGCGCGTGTACGGGATCCGCCAGCAGCCGCTCTGGCGCTGGGGCGTGATCCAGCCCGTGGTCTTTCTCGACAACGGACTCTCCGTCGCGACCTTCATGGCGGCGTGTCTGATCGCGGTCGCTGCGCTGATCAAGATCCGCGTCGAGTGGCTTCCGATCCGCGCCACGCGCGCGCGGCTCGCCGTCGCGTTCGGACTGCTCATGACCCGCAGCGTCGCGGGAAACGTGTACGGGCACGTGTTGACGCTCTGCTTCGCGCTGCTGAAGGCGCGGACGATCGCGGCGATCGGGCTCGGGCTCGTGACGCTCTCGTGCACGTATCCCGCGCTGCGGACGGCGGACCTGTTCCCGAACCGGAAGCTGGTCGAGTTCGCGCAAGGACTGGACCGCGAGCGCGCGCGCTCGCTCTCGGGTCGCTTCGACGAAGAGGACTTCGTGCTCGAGGGGCTGGGAGAGAAGTACTGGTTCGGCTGGGGCAACTACGTGCGCACGCCCGGCGCCGAGACCTTCGGCGTGGGCGAGGTCGGAATCGACGGCTGGTGGGTCAACCGGATCGGAACCCACGGCATCATCGGGGTGCAGCTGCACTACGCGATCTTCGGCTGGCCGGTCTTCCTGGCCTGGCGGCGCATGCGGCGGCTTCGCGATCCCGTGCTGATGGCGCTGCTCGCGGCGCTGATGGTGATGGTCGGGATGCGCTCGGTCGATCTGCTCCTGAACGGCTGGTGGAACTCGCTGCCGGTCTTCTTCGCGGGCGTGCTCACGGGCGTATCGAGCTCGATCGGCCGAGGTCCCCCGCCAGCGATGTCCACTGCGCTGGCCGCGCCGCGCTTCGAGCCGTCCAGCTCCAGAGACGCCTGACTCGGGCGGACGCCCGAACGGCGGCGCGTAGCGTCGGCACGTGCCTTGCTCTCTCGGGTCGCAATGAAGACCCGCCAGCCATCCCGGCGAAGCAACCTCCGGCCGGTCCCCGCGGTGTCGGCTCCGGAGGAGGTGGATGTGACGCTGTTGTTCTGCGACGTGGTGCGCTCGACCGAGCTCACGCGTCGGCTCGGCGACCGCGGCGCCTACGGCGTGATCCAGGAGTTCCACGACCTGGTGCTCCGCGCCGCGACTCCCGAGGGCGGCCACGAGCTCGAGCTTCGCGGCGACGGCGTGCTGCTCGCGTTCGAGGACTCACGGCACGCGGTGGACTGCGGGGTCGGGATCCAGCGCAGCCTGCTCGGCATGCCCCAGGATCGGCGCGTGAGTGCCCGGATCGGCATCCACACCGGTTCCGCGCTTCGCGTCGCGACCGGCTACTTCGGCAGCAACGTGATCCTCGCCGCGCGCGTGGCGGAGGAGGCCGCGCCGGGCGAGATCCTCGTCTCGTCGGCCATCGTGCAGAAGCTCTCGGAGCACGGGCTCTCCGTGGACGCCGGGCACTGGGTGACGCTCAAGGGGATTCCGGAAGCGTGCCTCGTGTTCTCGCTCCCCTGGCGTTCGAAGCGCGAGTCTTTCGAGAAACCTTCGGCCTGGTCCCCCGCGCACGAAGCGATGTGTCTGGCATTCGGCAGCGTACGTGAAACAGGATCCGAGAGCGACGCCCCGTCGTGTATGCTCGGCCCGCGTGGCCAGGCATGAGGGCGATCCCGATGAGTGACCCCGCGCCCGACGAGCTCGGGCGAATGAAGCGCGAACGGGACCTGTACCGCGCCCTTCTCGAGCTCGGCGGGCAGGAGCGGCTCGAGCCGCTGCTCGAGCACGCGCTGGCGCTGGTGGTCGACGTCACCGGCGCTTCGCAGGGCTATCTCGAGGTGCGCGACGCGGCCAGCGACGACAACGCCGCGACCTGGTGGATGGGCCACGCGTGCTCGCCGGCCGAGGTCGACGAGATCCGCGCCTCGGTCTCGCGCGGCATCATCGCCGAGGCGCTCGCGAGCGGCCGCACGATCCTCACCCACTCCGCGCTCCTCGACGACCGCTTCCGCAATCGCGAGAGCGTGCGCACGCGCAAGATCGAGGCCGTGATCTGCGCGCCGATCGGCGGCGACGTCTCGCGCGGCGTGGTGTACCTGCAGGGCCGCGCGGCGCCGGGCGTGTTCACGGACGAGGCGCGCGAACACGCCGAGGCGATGGCGCGCCACCTGGCGCCGTTCGTCGAGCGGCTGCTCGAGCGCGCGCGAAGCGAACGCGCGGGCGACGCCACCCGCGCGCTGCGCTCGCGCTACCGCGTGGACGAGATCGTCGGACGCGGCCACGCGATCGCGCAGGCGCTCGAGCAGGCCATGCTCGCCGCGCCGCTCGACGTGAGCGTGCTTCTCACCGGCCCGTCGGGCAGCGGCAAGAGCCTGCTCGCGCGCTCGATCCACGCGAACAGCCGCCGCGCGGCCGGTCCGTTCGTCGAGCTGAACTGCGCGGCGCTGCCCGAGACACTTCTCGAGAGCGAGCTCTTCGGCGCGCCCGCCGGCAGTCACTCCGAGGCGCGCCGCAATCAGGCCGGAAAGGTCGCCGCGGCCGAGGGCGGCACGCTGTTCCTCGACGAGGTCGGCGAGATTCCGTTCGCCGCACAGGCCAAGCTGCTGCAGCTGCTCCAGTCCAAGCAGTACTACCCGCTCGGCAGCCCGCAGCCGGTGCTGGCCGACATCCGCCTGATCGCCGCCACCAACGAGGACCTGCGCGAGGCCGTGAAGGCGCGCCGCTTCCGCGAGGACCTGTTCTACCGCCTGCAGGTGCTGCCGATCCGCATGCCCGAGCTCGCCGAGCGCCGCGAGGACCTGCCCGACCTGTCCACGCACCTGCTCGACTCGGCCTGCCGCCGCAACGGCCTGCCCTCGCTTCGCCTCGGCAGCGCCGCCCTGCGCGCGATCCAGGCCGGCGAGTGGCCGGGAAACGTCCGCGAGCTCGAGAACGCAGTCCAGGCCGCCGCGATTCGCGCCGCCGGCGAGGGCGTCGACACGATCGAGCCCCGCCACCTGTTCCCGACCGCCGCCCGCCCGACCGAGGCCCCCGGCGAGTTCAGCTTCCGCGACGCCACCCGCTGGTTCCAGCGCGAGCTCGTCGAGCGCACCCTGCGCGACCACGACTGGAACATCGCCGAAGCCGCGCGCCGCCTCGGCCTGGCCCGCTCCCACGTCTACAACCTGATCCGCGCGTTCGAGATCGGGCGGGAGTGAGTGAACGACTGACTGTCAAGGAGGCAATATGTCCGAAAGGCTCCGATCGCCGTCTCGCCGCGCCCTGCTGCGCGCCGCCGGATTGATTCCGTTCGCGCTCGCGGGTGCCTGCGCGCTGTCGGCCGACACGACGGCCGAGATCGAGGGGCTCGTGAAGGGGCTCGGGCTGACCCCGGAAGAGGACGAAAAGCTGACTAGAAGCGGTCCCAAAATAGATGTTGCGCTACGGTGTAGCCAACGCGAGTTCGGGCAGCGGGTGCTGACGCGAGACTCGTCTCCCCTTTCGAAGGGGGAGGTGG